>CAMWQY010000073.1 GCA_947176355.1 uncultured Porphyromonadaceae bacterium | reverse complement strand
GTGAACCATCGGGCAGCCGAAGATGGTATATGTTCAATCTTGTGGAAGACGGAGGTGACACGGCAGTGTTCCGGCTGATCGACAGGGGAAGCACACAGACCTATACGGCAAGAATCGAGATGCGCGGCGACATGGAAGTAGCATGGGTCGACTATTTGGGAAGACAGATATTCCTCCGCGCCGACAGCTATCACCCTAAAGGTTATCGGCTCGGGAGCAATGAGCGTGAAAACGACCGCATAAAGGACGCATACCTGCATACCATCTACAACAGGAATGAGATCAAGGAATCAAAGACCGTGTATTGCGTATCATGCCGCACAATCATGCTTCCGTCTGAGATAGCAAAGTTCATGGACGATGATCAGACGGGGGTCTGTCCTCATTGCGGCAAAGATGCCCTGATTGGCGACGCCTGCGGTCTCAAACTGTCTGAGAGCCTTCTCAATAATGTTCACCATAGATATTTCTCCGATAATCCTACTATCTAACTAACGGTAGGCAGACTTCAGGGAACGATAGCGAGATCGAATTCTACGTTAAAACTGATTAATTGGTGATTCGTTTCCTCAAAAGCGAGTTTATACCAAAAAATATAAATTAATTTCAGTATGAATAAGAATAAAGACAGTAAGAAAGGAGCCCTCAGAAAAGTCCTCAAAAAGGCTCACCATCATACGATATACAACAGGGAGGAAATCGAGAAATCAGGCACGGTATACTGCATCTCATGTCAGGAAAGTATGGCGCCATCTGAAATCACTGAGTTTGTGGATGAGGGTAAGACTGGAGTATGTCCGCACTGCAGTATGGACGCGCTCATCGGCGACGCCTGCGGCATCAAGCTCACTGACACCCTTCTCAAACGACTGCATAAGAAATATTTCACATACGACGATGTAGACGCGTCTCCTAAGCATAAACGCCACAAAAACAACGGGATCTGGATGTATCCATATTTATATTGAGTACGAAGTTTTGAACAGTGAGTACGGAGTATTAAACAGTGGGTACGGAGTATTAAACAATAAGTACGGAGTATTGAATTGTGTTACTATGGTAGGGGCGTTATGATTATACCATTAAAGACAAAAACAATGATTCCTAACGATTAAACATATGCCGAAAAGAAGAAGACATTTGCCCGGTAACTATAAGCCGAAGCCGGAAGAGAAACCGACACGCAATGCTATGGGACCCGCTCCGCTGACACTCTTCCAGGGGGAAGACGGGCGCTGGGGTGCGAAGGATGGCAACGGAAATATCGAGATCAACCCCATATACCGACGCATAGAGGATCATCATTATCAGGTAGGACCGGAAGCTGTGATATTAGCTTCGGACGATGAGGTGCTGAGCGTCTCGCCTGATGATTGGGATCTTCTGTTCACGAGACTAATGGGATTTGATGATTGAGAAACTTCAGACAGAAGCACATAAGGGACATAATTTTTACTTTTGAACTTATGAACTTATGTCCTTTTGTGCTTATGTCTTTATTGGATTAGAGTTTGGAGAGGAAGCGGTCGCGGTCTACGATGTAGCGTATGTGGTGGCCTTCGCCTATCTTTTTGTCGCCGGCGTATGCTGCTATATCGAAATGTAGGGATTTTCCTTCTATCTTGACGAGGACTGCTTCAGCTTCAACCTCGTCGCCCATGGCAGTGGGTTTTAGATGGGAGCATTCCATAAAGCCGCCGACAGTCGTGTCAGTCTCAGCGAGGTGCGGAGCGATAGCCAACATTGCGGCATTTTCCATAAGGGCTATCATAGCCGGAGTAGCAAGGACTGGGAGGTCGCCACTGCCGATGGCTTTGGCGGTCAGGTGCTGGACCACGATAAACTTGCTGCGATGGCTCAATCCCGGTTTTAATTCATAATTCATAATTCATAATGCATAATCGACATCCACACGCGAAAGGACGCACGAGCCGTGCGTCCCTACCATACCGTGTGAATACCATTGAGTGATCAATGTTATTTTACAAGAGATTTTAGGACATTGAAGAAGTCAGGATCTTCGCCTACTGTGACATTAGCGACGCGACCTTCCGGGTCAATGATGAACTTGGTTGGGAAACCTTGTATACCGTACTGATTGGTAAGGTTGGAGCTTTTCGGATTGTAGACCTGGAGCCATGGAAGCTCATATTTCGCAACTGATGCTTTCCAAGCTTCTTCGGTGTCGCCACAGTCAATGCCAAGCACTTCCACCTTGCCGTCATACTGCTTGTAGGCTTCCTTCAATGCCGGGAATCCTTTGATGCACCACGTACACCAACTTCCCCAGAAATCGAGAATCACCCACTTACCTTTCAGGTCGGAAAGAGAAAGAGGTTTGCCGTTGATGTCATTTAAAGTGAAGTCCGGAGCAGCTACACGGTCAGCTACGGCTATCACCTGCTCAGGCTGAGAGTTGCCTGCGCTATTCTGAGCTTTTGCTCCGCATGCAGTGATTGCGAGGAGCATAAGAGGGAGAATGTATTTTTTCATGTTTATTTTGAAATTATTAATAAAAATAATGACATTAAAGACCTTAAGGTCCTTAATGTCATTAAGGTCTTTACTACATAAACGTTGAAAATCCCTTATTTGTTGAGTACGCCGAGTTTCTTGCCGACTTTGATAAAGGCGGCGATGGCGCGATCGAGGTGCTCCTTCTCGTGGGCGGCAGAAAGCTGGACACGGATACGAGCCTGGCCTTTAGGCACTACAGGATAGTAGAAACCTGTCACGAAAATACCCTCCTTCTGCATCTCTGCAGCAAACTCTTGAGAGAGTTTAGCGTCATATAGCATCACGGCGCATATAGCTGATTGAGTAGGCTTGATGTCGAAACCAGCCTCAAGCATCTTGTCGCGGAAATAGTTGACGTTTTCTTTCAGTTTTGCATTGAGTTCGTTTGACTCTTTGAGCATCTTGAACATCTCCAGGCTTGCTCCTACGATTGATGGAGCAACGGAATTTGAGAACAGATAAGGACGGCTGCGCTGACGGAGCATATCAATAACTTCTTTCGGACCGGTTGTGAAGCCACCCATCGCACCACCAAATGCCTTGCCCAGTGTGCCGGTGAAAATGTCAATCTTGCCGTAGCAATCAAATTGCTCAGCCACGCCATGACCAGTCGGGCCGACAACACCTGCAGAGTGAGATTCATCCACCATCACAAGAGCATTGTATTTCTCTGCAAGTTCACATATCTTATCCATAGGAGCGACATTGCCGTCCATAGAGAAGACACCGTCGGTAGCTATTATCTTGTATCGGCATCCCTGCTCGTCTGCTTCCTTCAGGCAACGCTCCAAGTCAGCCATATCTGCGTTGGCGTAACGGAAACGCTTAGCCTTGCAAAGGCGAACGCCGTCAATGATGGATGCATGGTTGAGAGAGTCGGAGATTATAGCGTCTTCCTCAGTGAAGAGAGGTTCGAAGAGACCACCGTTTGCGTCGAAGCAAGCAGCATAGAGAATAGTATCTTCGGTCTTGAAATAATCGGAAATAGCCTTCTCGAGTTCCTTATGTAAGTCTTGAGTGCCACAGATGAAGCGCACTGAGCTCATGCCATAGCCACGATTATCCATAGCTTTTTTGGCAGCCTCAATAAGACGAGTATTGTCAGCGAGACCAAGATAGTTGTTGGCGCAGAAATTTAGGACATCATTTTCGGTGCCTTCTACCTTGATATCTGCACTCTGGGGAGTCACGATAATTCTTTCGTTTTTGTATAGACCGGCTTCCTTGATGGAGTCGAGTTCTTCAGTCAGATGCTTTTGGAAGTTCTTGTACATGGTTTAGTTGGTTTTTGTTCGGGTGTAAAATTATAAAAAAAATAGAATAAATGCAAATAAAAATGCTCCTCCGTATGATTGGAGGAGCATTTCCTTGTCAGATTGTCTTTTCTATGTCCCATACGAAGGCTCTGAGACCGAGCATCGGGCGGTCTTCATCAAGTTGATGCAGCTTGGCGAGCAAAGGATCGACCTGGCGGTCTTCCACGATTGTTATGATCGCGCTTGCCAATCCCGGCCAAGCGTGGCTGCCATAATGAGGGTCGCCATGCTTGCTTCCGCGTCCTTTCACACTGTCGAAAGATGTGAATCCCCTACAGTTGCTCTGAGTCAATATATCGACTATTTTCTCATAATGAGCCAAGTCGAATGCTATGAATATTGATTTCATTTTCTGTCAATTAATAATGCATAATTCATAATGCACAATTACAATGCATAATTCATAATGCATAATTCATAATTAAAATTATCTATCTCAAAAGACCGGATTCATAAATTATAATTACTTTCGAGTGGCAAATAATTATGCATTATGCATTTTCCTCAGGTTTTTGCGGATGTTGAGGACACCGCGGCCTGCGAATGAGCAGTAGAGCACCGGCACGAAGAGCAGCGTAAGGATGGTGGAGAATGTAAGACCACCGATCACAGCCGTACCCATCGGCTGCCACATCTCGGCACCCTGACCGCTTCCAACAGCCATCGGCACCATACCGAGGATGGTAGTGGCTGTAGTCATGATAACGGGACGGAGACGTGAACGACCTGCATCAATCACCGCACGGCGAATCGACATACCACGTTCACGGTTGAGGATAATATAGTCGATAAGCACGATACCATTCTTCACCACAATACCGATAAGCATAATCGCACCGATCATAGACATCACATTGAGAGTGTGCCCGGTCAGCCAAAGGATGAGGAACACTCCGGAGAATGCAAAAAGAAGTGATGTCATAATGATACCCGGATAAGTGAAGCTCTCAAACTGAGCTGCCATAACGATGTAGACGAGAATCACGATGAGAATACCAAGCAAAAGAAGATCGGAGAAAGAATCTTGCTGATCTTCATAGCTACCGGCAAGCTGAATTGAGATACCTGCAGGCAGATGCATCTGATCGATCAAGATTTCAGCTTGCTCCACGACCTGGCTCATAGGAACGCCGTCGACAACTGTAGATACGGTCACGAGGCGTTCACGGTCTTTACGTTCGATAGTAGGAGGAGTGAATCTTTCCACTACCTTTCCAAGCTCCTTGATACGCACCTGTCCTCCGGTTGGAGTGGTGACAACAATATTCTCAAGGTCTTCGAGAGTGGTACGGTGCTTCTTGTCAAACATCACCTTGATATCATATTCCTCACCATCTTCACGGAACTGCGAGGCTGTAGCACCATTCACACGATTACGGAGCATCTGAGCTACAGTGGCGAGATTGAGACCATAGAGACTCAACTTCTCACGATCGAAGTCAACCTGATATTCAGGCTGGTAGTCGCCACGGGAAATCATAACGTCGGCTGTGCCTTCTATTCCCATAAGAGCCTGCTTCAGCATACGAGCTACAGAGTCAGTAGCAGTAAAGTCATATCCATAGATTTCGAAGTCGACTACCGACTGTCCACCCATGCCTGAACCACGACCACCACCTACATTAACCTGTGCCTTTACAAATTCCGGAAACTGCTCCTTGATATCCTGACGCATTCCGTCGGCAATCTCCTTAATGCCACGCTTACGGTCGACCTTATCATAAAGATTTATATTCATCGAGACAATGTGGGCACCGTTCTCGCTCAGAGATGCGAAAGTATTGTCAGAAGAAGCAGGACCGACAGTGAAAGAGCTGACCTTTATTTCAGGATATTTAACTCGCCATAGGGAATCAAGGCGATATGTGGCATCATACGCTCTTTCTACACGGCTACCGATCGGAAGCTCCAAATTTACACCAAGACGACCATTGTCTTGAGTCGGGAAGAACTCAGTACCCACAAACCTCATAAGGAAGATAGAGCCTGCGAATATTCCAAGACAGACGATAACTGTGACTGTACGATGAGCTACTACTTTGCGAAGAACTCCAGCATACCAGCTGTCGAAACGGTCAAGAGCTCTTTCAATCGGCCCATAAAGCTTAATGAAGAGCTTACCATGATGGTTGACTCGACGCAACCACTGTGAGCAAAGCATTGGAGTGAGTGAGAGTGCACATGTAGTGGAAATTATCATCATGATGCAGACCATCCAACCGAGCTGACGGAAAAGGACACCCGTCATACCAGTGACGAGAGTCAGAGGGAAGAACACTGCAATAAGAGTCAAAGTAGAAGCTATTACGGAGATAGCCACCTCATTAGTACCATGCACGGCAGCCTGCTTCGGATCGGAACCACGTTCGATGTGGGTCGTGACATTCTCGAGAACCACAATCGCATCGTCAACCACCATACCGATAGAAATCGAAAGGGCAGATAGAGAAACGATATTGAGGGTATTGCCCGTAGCATAAAGATAGATAAACGAAGCAATAAGCGAAACAGGGATAGTGATAACAATAATCATCGTAGCTCTCCAACGCCCAAGGAAGAAGAACACCACAATCATCACAAAAAGAAGTGCATAAAGCACAGTCTCAACAAGAGAAGCAATCGTATTGCGGATATTGTCGGAAGTATCCACAATCACACCAAGCTTAATGTCGGAAGGAAGATTTTTCTGAAGCTTGGGAAGCATCTTCATCACCTGCTCAGATATCTGCACAGAATTGGCGCCACTCTGCTTCTGGATTACAATAATAGCACCCTCTTTTCCACCGATATATGAGTGTTGAGTACGCTCCTCAAACGAGTCATCGACCTGAGCCACATCCTTAAGATAGATGATAGAGCCATTGTAGGTGCCTACAGGCACATTCTTGAGTTCGGAAGTCTCATCAAATTCACCTTGCACACGCAGAGAGAAAGTATTGCTACCGATATCAAATGCACCACCCGGGATGTTTCGGTTTTCAGCAGTTATGATACCGGCAATACCCTCCACAGTAAGATGATAAGCCTCTAACTTATTGGGATCGCAATATACGTGAATCTCACGCTTTGGGGCACCGGAAATAGAAACCGTTCCGACACCATCGATTCTGGCGAGCGGGTTAGCCACACCATCGTCAAGAATCTTGTAAAGACCCGCCATACTCTCCTTAGCCTCCACAGAAAGGAGACAAATAGGAATCATGTCGGTAGAGAACTTGAAGATAATAGGATTCTGACAATCGTCAGGGAGCGACGACGCCACCATATCCAATTTATCACGGACATCATTGGTAAGGTCGTCGATATCATATCCGTATTCGAACTCAAGGGTAATCACTGAAGTATTTTCACGGCTTTGGGAAGTGATATGCTTCAAATGCTCCACTGAGTTCATCACATTCTCAAGGGGTTTAGTCACATTCTGTTCGATATCCTCCGAACTTGCACCGGGATATATCGTGATCACCATTATGGTGTTGGTATCGATATCCGGAAAGAGATCGACAGGAAGTTTCGTGAGCGAGAAAAGACCAAGAATCACCACTGTCACGAAGCAGAGAGTGGTCATAATCGGACGCTTTACCGCTGATCCATATAGACTCATAGTTTTTTCTTTTTAATTCATAATTCATAATGCATAATGCAAAATAAGCTACGTTCAAGCTAAATCAAGACACACTTAGCAGTCAGTTGAAATCAAAAGCAGCTTGCCGCGGACTTGCGAAAGACAGCAAAATTATGCATTATGAATTATGCATTATGAATTATTTTATTACTTGCACTTTTTTGCCATTGGCAAGGGCATTCTGACCTTCCACGACAACTTCCGAATTAGCCGGCACACCGGAAATCAGCTCGTAAGACGTACCGATACGCTGGCCAAGCTCCACCTTATTATATGACACCGTGCCATCCGTCTGAAGCACATATACATAGTGGTCGCCACTACCCTGCTGCTTGACAACAGCCCTGTCAGGCACTACAACGTGGGAAGCAGATCCAAGGGAGACAGTAGCTCGTCCAAACATTCCGGGAAGCACTCGTCCATCAGAATTAGGAAGAGTAATCTCCACACCTACCGTACGGCTTGCAGCATCCACAGTGGGCATTACGAGAGAAACCGTACCTTTGAAAACTTCATCACCGTAAGTATTGAAAGTCAAGTCTACGGGCATGCCCTTATTAATATTGGCAAGCTGAGACTCGTTGACATTGATCACAACTTTTACCGGGTTGATCTTAGCGACGGTCAAAACCGGAAGAGCACCGGTCATATCACCCGGATCATAATTGCGTTTGGTCACCACTCCATCGATAGGGGAAGTAAGCACCATATTCTCACGAGCGTTAGCAAGTGTACGCTCAGCCTGAGCTACAGAATTCTTGGCATTGATAAGAGTCATCTCCATCTGATCAACCTGTTGCTGAGTGCCACCGCCGATCTTCAGGAGTTCTACAGATCGGTCGTAGTTGGTCTGGGCATTACGAAGGGCTGCCTTGGCATTGTCGACAGCCAGTTCGTATTGTGTAGTGTTTACATCATCGAGAAGCACAAGTTTCTGCCCTTTGCCTACACGAACACCTTCATCTACATAAATAGCCTTGATACGATTGGCCATCATTGCAGAAATATTATTAATTATTTCCGGTTCGACAGAAGCTGTATAGACAGCGAGCTGATCTACATCCTGCTCACCGACCTTCAAAGTCTTGACGACAGGGACTTCTTCCTTTTCACTCTCTTTGTCGGCTTTATCTTTGCCGCAAGCGGCCAGTGCAAGAGCAAGCACAAGGGCCGAAGAAATGTATTTATAAGTTTTCATTTTGATGAATTGACTTGAATAGCGCTGTCCTTGCCAAGAAGGAGGTCAAGTTCGCTTGTGGATACTAAATAATTGTAGATAGACTGCAGATAAGAAAGTTGCGCGCTCGTATCAGCAAGCTCGCTGTCGCGAAGCTGGAGATAAGAGGCTGCACCGATCTGGAAACTTTTCAACATAATATCATGAGCCTTCTTAGCCTGGCGCACGCCCTCTTTTGAAGAATCAATCTGTTTTGCCTGACGATTGATGTTGTCGAGAGCAAGATCCACCTGCATATTAAGGCTATTGACAAGATTTTCCTTCTGCAGCGCAAGCTCATTAGCCTGCACCTGTGCTTGCTTCAGCTGATACCATTTGGTGCCTCCTGAAAATATAGGCACTGATAGGCTTACTCCTAATGATGAATAAGGAGAGAATTCCACATCTTTAAACATCGGTCCATTACTGAGCGACAGCCAGTTGACGTTGAAGCTTGCACCAAGGGTAGGAATCCAAGCAAACTTCTTCATCGTGACATTCTGTGCTGCCATCTTCTGTTGAAGCTCAAGAGAGCGAAGTGAAGAGTTACCTGCAAGACTCTTTGACTCGAGAAGATACCCATACATATCCTTCTGCATATCCTCCATTGTCACAGTAGGATAGAGATTTAGCGCATCATCTATACCCATTAGGACATTGAGAGAAAGCTGGCATTGCTTTACAGAAATATCGGCATCAAGCAAAGATGGCTCAATATTTTTGACCTGCACTTCCGAACGAAGCACATCGTATTCAGAAGCAGTGCCCTGTTCGAATTGCTTGCGATACACCTCAGCAGTATACTTGGCAATATCATAATTTTGCTTAATCACATCTTTCGAAGCGATTGCCAACATCAAAGCATAATAAGCTTTATTTACCTGATTTACCAATTCAAGCCTGCTGGAGCGCGCACTTTCAAGATTTTGGGCAATCTGAGTGTCGGAAATAGAGATAGCCTTCCAAAGAGTAGGGGCGATAATGGGCAAAGATAGGGAGAAACCGGTGTTCCACGTATTATCGGAACCCATCTTAAGTTTCTGGCTCTGTCCACCCATGTTCATACGGATAGTCTGCAACTCGATACTTCTCTGATATGAAAGAGAGAAACCAATAGTAGGCAGAAGATTACCGACAGTCTCCTTTTTTGAGAAATTTACTCTTTTCACTTCAAGATCTGCGATCCTGATAGTAGGACTCTGACTGAGAGCAATGTCAATACATTCCTCGCGGCTAATCGGAATGGAGTCGGGGTTAACGCCCATCGCTCCGAGGAAAAGGATTCCAGCGACCTCGTCAGCGAAAGAAGGCATTCCTACGGCAAGGATGACGGCAAGAAGCAACGCGAGTCGTTGTTTTCGGATTGTCATTGTTGGATGTCTGTGTTATAGTTGTTTAACTTATTGATTTTAAGAATTGAATCTCTATATATACCTGAATTAAAAAAAGAAAATGCAAAGGTAATAAAAAAACGCTGAATTCTAACATTGAATCAGCGTTTTTGACCAATTTATAAGAAATTTTTACGCGTTTTGCAATTTCACGCAGAGAGCGCAAAGGAGCAAAGAACGCAGAAAAGTATTTTATAATTTATTTATGAGGATGGAGCTTTAGGCGGAGATTCTTGAGCATATCCTGAGTCATTGCATCAAGGTCATATTCCGGTTTCCAGCCCCATTCTTCGCGTGCGCAAGTATCATCAAGGCTATCCGGCCATGAATCTGCAATTTTCTGGCGCAAGGGATCAAGCTCGTATTCCATTTCAA
>CAMWQY010000072.1 GCA_947176355.1 uncultured Porphyromonadaceae bacterium | reverse complement strand
GTACAAGATACTTAAAAAGAATATGCAATAACCCAAAAAATTGAATTATGAATAAGACAGATCTCGTCAATGAAGTCGCCGCTAAGGCTGGTCTCAGCAAGGTAGACTCAAAGAAAGCAGTAGACGCTGTGCTCGAATCAATAGAGCAGGCGCTTGCTAATGAAGACAAAGTGCAGCTTATCGGCTTCGGTACATTTGCTGTAGTTGAAAAGCCGGCACGTGAAGGCATCAACCCACGCACAAAGGAAAAAATCCAGATTGATGCTCGCAAGGTTGTGAAATTCAAACCTGCCGACGGTCTTGGCAAGTAAAATATCCATACGGATTAAATCTGATAATAAATCGGCTTCCTGTTCAAGATGGGAAGCCGATTTATTTGCTGATTTCATAATTTATTGTTAAATTTGCATACGAATTTGATAACTTTAAAAATGAAGATAGAATCGATAATCACTCAAGGCGTGAGCGATGCTGTGAAAGCCCTCTATGGCCTTGAATTCCCGGCTGATAAGATTCAGCCACAACAGACTAAAAAGGAATTTGAAGGCAACCTCACCATTATGGCTTTCCCATTTCTAAAGGCTTCTCATAAATCTCCGGAAGCTACTGCCACTGAAATAGGGGAATGGCTTGTGGAAAATGTGCCCGCAGTTGAGAAATTTAATGTTGTGAAGGGATTCCTCAACATATCCGTCAACCCTACTTTCTGGTTGACTACTCTCCATGGCATCGCTGAAGATCCTGAATTCGGTATTCGTCATGCCGACGAGAATTCCGACCTCGTGATGGTGGAATACTCAAGCCCCAATACCAACAAGCCGCTCCACCTCGGACACGTGCGCAATAATCTCCTCGGCTATTCGCTTGCTAAGATTCTTGAAGCAAATGGACACAAGGTGGTGAAGACCAATATCGTCAACGACCGTGGTATCCATATATGCAAGTCGATGCTTGCTTGGAAGAAATGGGGTAATGGTGCCACTCCGGAATCTACCGGAAAGAAAGGCGACCATCTGATCGGCGATTTCTATGTCCTATTCGACAAGCACTTTAAGGATGAAGTGAAAGCCCTCATGGAGAAAGAAAACCTTTCAGAAGAGGAAGCGAAAGCAAAGTCACCGTTGATGCTCGAAGCCCGCGAGATGCTACGAAAGTGGGAAGCCGGTGATAAAGAAGTGCGCGATCTTTGGAAGATGATGAACGAATGGGTGTATGCCGGTTTTGATGAGACATATCGTCGTCTCGGTGTCGGTTTCGACAAGATCTACTATGAGAGCGACACTTATCTTCAGGGTAAGGACCTTGTGCTCAAAGGTCTCGATGAAGGAATCATGTATCGCAAAGAAGATGGTTCTGTCTGGGCAGATTTGACTCCTGACGGACTTGACCATAAACTTCTGCTCCGTGCTGATGGCACATCCGTGTATATGACTCAGGACATTGGTACTGCCAAACTACGCTATCAAGATTTCCCAATCGACAAGATGATATATGTGGTAGGCAACGAACAGAACTATCACTTCCAGGTGCTTTCGTTGCTTCTTGACAAGCTTGGTTTCAAGTGGGGTAAAGATCTGACTCACTTCTCCTACGGAATGGTGGAACTCCCCGAAGGGAAAATGAAAAGCCGGGAAGGTACTGTGGTGGATGCCGACGATCTCATCGACAAGATGATCGCTGATGCAGCTGAGACCGGTGCCGAACGCTTTGCCGATATGCCTGAAGAAGAACGTGCAGAAGTGGCGCGAATCGTCGGAATGGGCGCATTGAAATACTTCCTCCTTAAGGTTGACCCACGCAAGAATATGCTCTTCAATCCTAAGGAATCAATTGATTTCAATGGAAATACCGGACCATTCCTGCAATATACATACGCTCGCGTGCAGTCTGTGCTTCGTAGAGCCGGGGATGACTTTGATCCTCTTTATATGCCTACTGCTATCCCAAATGAAGTGGAATCTGATCTTATTCAGAAAGTGGCAGACTTCCCGGAAGTAGTGAAAGAAGCAGGTCGCACTTATAGCCCCTCGCTCATTGCAAATTATTGCTTCGAGCTTGCTAAGGAATACAACCGATTCTATCACGACTATAGCATCTTAAAAGAAGAGAATCCTTCCGTCCGTCAGCTGCGTCTGTTGTTGAGCTATGTAGTGGCACGGACACTGAAGACCGGAGTCTCACTTCTTGGAATGGAGATGCCGGAGCGTATGTAGGATAGTGATTAAACCGAAGCATCCTTTCCTTTGTCTATAATTATATAGGTCGTTAAAGTCCTTAAGGGCTTTAAGGACTTTAAAGACCTTAAGGACCTCAAAGATCCTGAGGACTTTGGTCTTTCAATAAGATTCAAAAACAAAAAAATAAATAAATATGTATCCAGACTACAACAATCAGCCGCAGACTCCTCCTCCCTATTATGGCCAGTCTGCAGTAGCACGCCAGACTAATTCAGTCATGAAGCGTGTGTATGTCCGTATGTTTATCGGACTTCTCGTATCAGCATTCTGCGCACTCGGTGTGGCATCAAGTCCTGCCATGATCAATATTATCTTTGGCAATCAGATTGTGATGTGGGGTCTTATCATCGCCATGTTTGCTATGGCTATCTTGATCCCTGTCCGCATGATGAAGATGTCGAGTGGAACAGTTCTCGTTCTATTCTTGATCTACTCTGCATTGATGGGCACATTCCTCAGCAGTATCTTCCTTGCTTATAAGATGTCGGCTATTGTGTCTACATTCTTTATTACAGCCGGCACGTTTGGCGCAATGTCTGTGTATGGCTATTTCACGAAGTCTGACCTTACCAAAATGGGCTCATTCCTTATGATGGCACTCTTCGGACTTATCATTGCAATGCTTGTGAATATATTCCTGAAAAGTGGTACGATGAGCTACATCATTTCTATCGTAGGTGTGCTTATCTTCACCGGCCTTACTGCTTGGGACACGCAGCAAGTTAAGCAATTGGCGGCAGCTAATCTTGATCCGTCACTCGCCGACAAGCTTGCTACTATGGGAGCGATGAACCTTTATCTCGACTTCATCAACCTCTTCCTCTTTATCTTGCGTATCTTCGGCGGCAACCGCGACTAAGAAATTCTCTAAGGGCCTGCAGTGTGAAATCACGCTGCAGGCCCTTTCTCATATTACACAACTAAACAACTCCACAACCCAACAACTCCACAACCCAACAACTACACAACTAAACAACTACACAACTCCACAACTAAACAACTCAACAACCCAATGAACAACTACCCTAAAATCGGAATTCGCCCCACTATAGATGCGCGTCAAGGTGGTGTGCGTGAGAGTCTTGAAGACAAGACCATGAATCTCGCTAAGGCAGTGGCTGATCTTATTTCATCTAATCTAAAATATCCTGACGGAACGCCCGTGCAATGTGTAATTGCTGACGGCACTATAGGTAGATTTCCCGAAACGGCAGCGTGTGCTGAAAAGTTCGAAAGAGAAGGCGTGGGCGCTACCATTACAGTGACTTCTTGCTGGTGTTACGGCTCCGAGACCATGGATATGCACCCGCATTGGCCAAAAGCTGTATGGGGGTTCAATGGCACGGAACGTCCCGGTGCAGTTTATTTGGCAGCAGTGCTTGCAGCTCATGCACAGAAAGGTCTTCCCGCTTTCGGAATCTATGGCCACAATGTCCAGGATCTTGACGACAATTCAATTCCTGCCGACGTTCAGGAAAAACTTCTCCGCTTCGCAAGAGCCGCACTTGCAGTGGCTATCATGCGTGGCAAATCATACCTCTCCATCGGATCTGTGTCGATGGGTATAGCAGGCTCTATAGTCAATCCTGATTTCTTCCAAGAATATTTAGGGATGCGTACTGAGTCAGTCGATGCTACGGAAATCATCCGTCGCATGTCAGAAGGTATCTACGACAAGGATGAATATGAAAAGGCTATGGCTTGGACTGAAAAATACTGCAAGCCACGCGAAGGGGAAGACTTCAAGAATCGTCCGGAGAAAAAGAAGACTCGTGAGCAGAAAGACGCAGACTGGGAATTCGTGGTTAAGATGACCCTTATCGTGCGCGACTTGCTCAAAGGAAATCCTAAGCTCAAAGAGATGGGCTTTAAGGAAGAGGCTCTCGGACACAATGCTATCGCAGGCGGTTTTCAAGGACAAAGACAATGGACTGACTTCTATCCAAACGGCGACTTTACAGAAGCTCTTCTCAATACCTCCTTCGACTGGAACGGTATCCGCGAAGCATTCGTCCTTGCAACAGAAAATGATGCTTGCAACGGGGTGGCTATGCTGTTTGGACACCTGCTCACTAACCGCGCACAGTTCTTTAGCGATGTTCGCACTTACTGGAGTCCGGAGGCTGTCTATCGTGTCACTGGTAAGGAATTGACTGGACGCGCTGCAGGAGGTATGATCCATCTTATCAACTCAGGGGCCACAACTCTTGATGGAACAGGACAATCTGTCAATGAAAAAGGAGTCCCTATGATGAAGTCGCATTGGGATATGACAGATAAAGACGTAGAGAGTTGCCTGAATTCTACGACTTGGTATCCTGCTGACCGTGATTATTTCCGCGGTGGTGGTTTCTCATCCAATTTCCTGACAAAGGGAGGAATGCCGGTGACTATGATGCGTCTTAACCTTGTGAAAGGTCTTGGTCCGGTGCTTCAGATAGCAGAGGGATGGACAGCTGATGTCGATCCTGAAATCAATAAGATTCTCGATATGCGTACCGATCCGACATGGCCTACTACTTGGTTTGTGCCTCGTCTATGCCCTGACCGCGATGCCTTTAAGGACGTATACTCCGTCATGAACAACTGGGGGGCTAATCATGGAGCTATATCATACGGACATATCGGGCAAGATCTGATCACTCTCGCATCGATACTCCGCATTCCGGTGTGCATGCACAATGTTGAGGAAGATAAGATCTTCCGTCCGGCATCTTGGAATGCTTTCGGTATGAATAAAGAAGGTGCTGATTATAGGGCTTGCGCGGCATACGGACCGCTATATAAATAAAGATCTAAACTAAATATTAAATACCATAGATTAAACACCAAGGATTAAAGATTAAATTTTTCAATCTTGAAATTTTTAATCTTTAATCTTGATTTACTTTAAATTAATATCATGAAAGATAATCAACAGACACGTTCGCTCCTTAGCATGAATGGCGTAAGCTATCTTGTGCCTTTTATTCTTATTACGAGCTGTTTTGCCCTTTGGGGGTTTGCCAATGATATCACCAATCCTATGGTGAAGGCATTTTCGAAAATATTCCGAATGAGCGTCACTGATGGCACATTGGTGCAGGTGGCATTCTACGGTGGTTACTTTGCGATGGCTTTTCCGGCTGCTATCTTCATACGTCGCTTCTCTTACAAGGCAGGTGTGCTTCTGGGCCTTGGTCTCTATGCTTGCGGAGCTTTCCTTTTCTATCCTGCAATGCTGACGGGTAGCTACTATCCATTTTTGATAGCTTATTTCATACTGACGTGCGGTCTTTCATTTTTGGAGACAAGTTGTAATCCTTATATCCTTTCTATGGGTCCGGAGGAAACTGCAACACGGCGTCTGAATATGGCGCAATCGTTCAATCCGGTTGGCTCATTGATGGGCATGTGGGTAGCTATGACGTTCATCCAGGCAAAACTTAACCCTCTTGAGACGGAACAGCGTGCACAGTTAAGCGATGCTGAATTTGAGGCAGTGCGTGATGCTGACCTTCTTACACTCATCACTCCATATATTTTTATAGGCATTGTAGTTGTGCTGATGTTTGTGGTGATAGCAGTGGCAAAGATGCCGAAGAATGGAGATCAATCTCATTCAATAAATTTCTTTGGAACTCTCAAGCGTATATTTTCATTGTCCCGTTATCGTGAAGGCGTCATTGCACAATTCTTCTATGTTGGTGCTCAGATCATGTGCTGGACTTTCATCATTCAATATGGGACCCGTATATTTATGATTGAGGGTCTTGATGAGAAGAGTGCCGAGGTGCTATCTCAAAAGTATAATATCATTGCTATGGCAATCTTCTGTGGCAGTAGATTTATTTGTACGTATCTTCTGCGTTATATCAATGCCGGACGCCTTTTGGCAATTCTCGCTTCAGCAGCTTCGGTACTTACACTCGGTGTGATTTTATTTCAAGACCGGATGGGGCTTTATTGCCTCGTTGGTGTATCGGCATGTATGTCGCTCATGTTCCCTACCATTTATGGTATTGCTCTTGATGGAATGGGAGACGATGCGAAGTTCGGCGCAGCCGGGCTTATTATGGCAATCCTTGGAGGCTCGGTGCTTCCGCCTCTGCAAGCTAAAATCATAGACTGTGGAGAGATAGCAAGTTTTCCGGCTGTCAATCTTTCATTTGTATTGCCATTGATTTGCTTCCTCGTAATTATTGTCTATGGCATGCGCTGTTCTAATCGTTAGGAGTTTTAAGTTTTACGAAGACGGAAATCGTACAACGTAGAACTTACAACGTACAACGTACAACATCACCGAGGCTTACATACCAAATGTAGGCCTCGCATTTTTTTGTTATGCCAGATTTAATAAGGGCTGAGGCATATCTCTTTACTTGCCTTGAATAGCGCTTATCATTTCGGTGCTCTCCAAATTTATAATCTACGATGATTGCATCCCCATTGGGGCGTATGATGATTCTGTCCGGACGTTGCACTTTCCCATTGATTACAATACCGCGTTCGTTGATTACTTTGTTGGCTGTGTCAAACCATCCATAATCTTTTACACTCTCCAGAACTGTCGACAATTGCTTCTGAAGCTGCTCCATCTGCACCTGGTTGATGATGCCGGTGCTCTTTGCCTTCAGTAATGCACGTGGAAGATCGGATGCCGTCTTTACATTTTCCATGATGCTGTGCATCAATTCTCCATAACGGCGTATTTCTTCAGATTCCGGTTCATCGGAATCTTCATTATCCACTCCGTCCGGAAGGAGATCATTGTCAGGGCTTGTTGGATCTTGGTAGATCAGGGCCGGAATCTTTATTCCACAGCGATAGTCAGAAATAATTATGCTTTCTGCTATCTCTTCTTTCTTTTTGCGACCTTTTATTATTTCTTCCTCCGTGAGTTTCTCTCCAAACGTCCAACTGTTGTTGTCTAAATCGACATTAATATCTTCTGCAGATGGCAAATAATCACTTATATCGGGATATGAATTATTGATGTCGTCAATTATTTCTTCGGCCTCTGTCCCACATCTCCAAAGGAATGATCCTATTCGTTGTGAATCAGGTGTAGATCCATCTTCTTTGAGCTTGCAGGGTGTGTATATATAGAGCTCATCTATGGCTCGAGTATAAGCCACGTAAGCCATATTAACTTTGTCGGTCATATAATTGTCGAGATATTCCCGATAGATTTCAGCATGCTTGGTGTCTTCGAGTTTCGGTTCGCTCCATACCGGTATCCAAGGAATATGTGGAAGTCCGACAGCTTCTGTCAGGTCAGGTTGCACCCACAGCCATTCTTTCTGAAGATGCGATATCGGCGCTGTAGTCTGCTTTGAGAATGGTACTATCACGCATCGGAATTCAAGCCCTTTTGACTTGTGGACGGTCATGATGTTGACAGCGTCGGCATCTTCCGGAGATGAAATTGATTTTGTCCGTCCTTTTTTATTCCACCATTGCAGGAAAGATGCGATGTCGGAAGTGTGACCTTCGCAATATTCTACCACCATATCCTGTAGAGCCGCAAGGAATGCTGCCTCAGACTGGCGTGTATGTGGAGGAATGAAATTTTGGATTATGTTTTCTACGAGTGCAGGAAGCACAGTCGTGCTCATTTTTGCAAGCATATCGCGTATTGAATCCGGATTGTATTCTCCATTAAGGAATCTTGCAAGCAGTTCTGAAAGAGGCTGTTCGGGATTTTGCATGGCGAAGAAACTGAAGTCAGCCCTCAGTTTGCTCCATTCTCCCGCTCCTTTTTGTTTTCGTTCCTCTTTCGGATTAAGTTTGGCGTGTGTGCCGTTGTTGATTGATTCCAGAATAGAGATGACTGTCTGCACTGCAGGAGATTCTCCTGCTTCGAGCGAATCTGCACTGATAAAGTTGATCTTTTGCTCAGTGTCTTCCCGTTGATTATAGCGCATGATGCACTCGATGACTTGTGTCCCTTGCGTATGGGTGTCGACGAGCACTGCGATTTCACTCATTTGATATCCACGTCGCAGCATATCCGTAATTAACTCCGGAATCTCTTCGAAGTGTGCAGGGATATTGTCTTCATCCGATTCATTCTCAAAAAGCTGGATTTTTACGAAGCCTATGTTGTCTTTGTGAGAAGCCGGTTGCACGGTATTGGAATAGAGTCTCTCCATGCGTTCTCCAAGTTCCTTGGAGAAGAAACGGAAGAAAAGATTGTTGAATTTGACTATTCGTAGGCTGCTTCGCCAATTGGTGTTTTCGGCAGCCGTATTGCCACATTCACGGCAAGTAGCTGAAAATTCTTGAGGCACTCTTGTCGTGATGAGGCTTGGGTCTGCATTCCGGAAGCGGTAGATACTCTGCTTTGCGTCGCCGATAATGAGGTTGTCGTTGCCCTTCCCTTCGCTTTCGGATAGGAGTGGCCTCATATTTCGCCATTGCAGGTTGCTCGTGTCTTGAAACTCATCAATGAGGAAATGCTCCAATCGGCTTCCAAGCCTTTCGTAGACAAAGGGTGCATCATCGTCGCCGATTATTCGGTTCAAGATCGAATTGGTTTCGCCGAGTTCTACAGTATTGCTGTCAGTCAGGAAAAGACGGGAATTGCTTCTTACGCTTTGAAGGAGTCCTACGTATGGCATTGTAGTTCGGTAGATGCGCCAACGCTTCATGGCATCCGAAGATGATTCTTTGCGCCAAGAGTCGAAGTTTTCATACATAGTTGTGGCATGTGCTTCGATTTCATCTTCTACGGAAGTGCCGAGGTGTGGATTTGGTGTCTTTGGCTTAGGATGAAATACTCTTGTAGTAGCACCTTTGCGTGTAAATTCAGGAATCTTGAATGTGGCATTCTTATCTACCGGGGTATCCCAATTCCAGGTCTCAGCCATTTTCTTTACTCTTGAAGCAAGGTAAGAACCGGCTGTATTGTCCATGTCGAGTCCGGCATTGAGGAATGCATCCCTGACTGCACGCGCTGCTTTTCTCATCTTGTCGAAAGCCTCACGTGGACCTTTCTCATAGCGTTCGGAAAGTTTGTTGTAGGTCGAATAGAAGTCCGGATGCTCTTCAAAATAAGAGTCAAGGCTTTCCCTGATTTCCTTAAAATCTTCTTTGGCAAGGTTTCTGCTGGCGTTTAGAATCTCTTTATATACGCCATGTTTGTTTTCGCTTTTCTGGAAAATATTCCATCCCTTCCCTGAAGCAGCCTTGGTCGTCATCATATTTTCGACCCAGGAAGACCCTTGTGTGGCATTCTCATTAGTATCTATTTCATCCAGGGTGGTGTCAAGTCCCATTTGAATTACGTAGTTGGAGTCGAGTTCGAGCTGATAAGTGTCGTCAAGATCAGCTTCGTATGCGAACGTGCGCAATACAGTCTGGAAAAATGAGTCGATGGTAGATACTTTGAAGTCGCCGTAGTCTGTCAGCAACACCTTCAATGCATACTTGCAGAGAGAAGATATTTCTTGGGGTGAACAATTGAATTGCTTAGTGAAATCTTTGAGATAGTCTACTTTGTCGATGGGTGTGGCAGGAGTCCAAGATGCCAACGAATTGAGTTTGTCGACAATTCGGAGCTTCATCTCGTTGGTCGCCTTGTTGGTGAATGTTATGGCAAGTATATGCTGCAGAGATTCGCGGAGCGCGCGAGCAGGACGTAACCTGCGTGTGCCGGTTTCGTCAGTTTGGGAAATATAATATTCGATAAATTTCTTCGCCAGCATGTAAGTCTTTCCCGACCCGGCGGAAGCTCTCTGAAGTTGCAGCACGTTATTATAATTGAGAATTAACCCTAAATCCCATCTCCTGAAGCATCTTGATGGTGTCAGCTTTTCTATCTCCCTGTATTAGGATTTCTCCGCCTCGTGAGCTCCCACCGGTGCCAAGCTTTTTGCGCAAAGTGCGGGCGATGTCATCTATTTCTTCATCTGAAATTTCGAATCCTTCTATGATTGTAGCAGTCTTCCCTCCACGTCCCTTTTTTTCAATTAGAACGTGAAGAGGTGATTTCTGTTGGGGAACTGCTGACTGTGTCCTCATCACAGTGTTGCCTTCGGAAGTGTCATTGGAATCTTCTCCTTCAGGCAACCCTGAAAGCGAAGCAAGCGCATCTTTCCAATCCATCATGCTGCCAACTTAATGTTTAATACTTAATACTTAAAACTTGGAAAAACTCTTCTTTCAGAGTTTCTCCTTGATTTCCTTGACGTTCGCACAACGTGCTGTCAATTCTCCATTGGCGTTGTAGATGAAGAATGTAGGAAGTTCTCCGACGTTATACTGCAAGAA
>CAMWQY010000071.1 GCA_947176355.1 uncultured Porphyromonadaceae bacterium | reverse complement strand
AGACCGCAGTGAGCGCTATAAATAACCAAAGAATCAAGCCCTATGATACCCAAGACTCCCTCAATCATCAATCCCTTCTACAGAAATCCGGATCACCCTAATTTCAACCGTAGGGCTCGCCACCATGACTACACTCGCCCGGCTAAATATCTCATAACTTTCCTTAAGCAAGCCTCGACTCCGGCTTTGTCCAGGATTATAGGCTTTCCTCCCTACGTATCATACGAGAGTGCTCAAACTATTCTTTCTTCTCTGGGGAATCTCGTCCCGGATGCAATATCGAAATGGATTGGTCTCTATCCTCAAATATTTGTGCCGGCATATTCTATCATGCCCGATCATATTCACCTGTGCGTTAATGTCACTACGAGATTGCCGATGGGGCTCAGTAGAGCCATCGGAAGGCTGAAAGGCCTTATCTCATCCTCTTATCATAATAGTCTTCCCGAAGAGCTGCGCCCCTCGGAAATGCAGACTCTTTTTACGAAAGGATTCAATGACCGAATCGCCTACAACAAGGAGCAATGGAAAAATCAGAATCACTATGTCCGAGACAATCCGAGACGCTACATGCTGAAGCAACAAATTCCCGACTATATGACACGCCGGTGGGTGATTACTATGGGAGACACGCAATATATGGCAAAAGGGAATATTTTTCTTCTGAAGCAACCACACTTATTTCAAGTGAAATTTAGCCGGAAGTTCACGGATAAAGAAAGTGTGGAGTGGACGGAACGAAATAAGGGCTTTCTTCGCAACGGAGCCATACCTGTATCGCCATTCATTCATTCGAAAGAAAAGGAGATAAAGGAGTATGCGATAGAGGAAGGATTTGCTATGGTGCGTGTATGCACGAATGGATTTGCAGAAAGGGAGAGTGCGTCAGGAATTGAGTTTAAGTTGATGACGGAAGGACGGCTACTGTTGATAGTGCCAATGGAGCATAATACGCGAAAAGAGGATCTTAGATATAGGTACGCCCAGTATCTGAATGGGGTGGCGGTGGATATAGTCAAGGCTTTTTGCTCCTCTCAGACGGGATCAATTCGGCCTTTATGAAGATGCCCTTTCAGGTGCAATCGCTTGCTTTGGCAATTGCTTTTGATATTAGATGCTGATAGCAATAATAAAATTTATTTCTGCCGCGTTACTATCTATAAATAACCTCATAATTCTTACCAAGAAATGGAACATCCTGAAAATGATGCTAAATATGTCGGACTCCGTGTCAATGCAGGCGTGACCTCTAATCCGACTGTGAATCCTTATAGAAAAGTAGTGAAAAAGAAGAGAATTCTTACTGCGGGAGAGTATGTAGAAGGAATTCTTAAAGGGGATGTCAGCCTCCTCGGGCGTGCTGTGACACTCATAGAAAGCACTGCCGACGATCATCAGGCGATAGCACAAGAGGTGATAGAAAAATGCCTGCCATATAGCGGGAATTCCAGAAGGATCGGAATCACGGGAGTGCCCGGTGCCGGTAAGTCTACTTCCATCGATGAGTTTGGCACGCATGTGATAAGACAAGGGCATAAGCTTGCAGTGTTGGCAATCGACCCGAGTAGTGAACGCACACGTGGCAGTATTTTAGGAGATAAAACACGTATGGAGAAGCTTTCTCTAGAGAAAGATGCGTTCATTCGTCCTTCCCCCTCAGGTGGGTCTCTTGGTGGAGTGGCACGTAAGACTCGCGAGACGATCGTGCTCTGTGAGGCTGCCGGCTACGACAGAATCTTTGTAGAGACCGTAGGAGTGGGGCAGAGCGAGACTGCTGTCCATTCCATGGTGGATTTCTTCCTCCTTATCCAGGTGGCGGGCACCGGCGATGAGCTCCAGGGCATCAAACGTGGTATAATGGAAATGGCTGACGGGATTGCCATCAATAAATGCGATGGCGATAATGTAGACCGTTGTAAGCTGGCTGCCCAGCAATTCAGGACAGCCCTTATGCTGTTCCCGCCCACACCCAGCAAGTGGGTGCCTGAAGTAGTGACCTATAGCGGCTACTACGGATATGACATTGATAAGGTATGGGATATGATAGACCGCTATTTCAACTTTGTCATGGAGTCGGGCTACTTCGAGCGAAAACGTAACGAACAGGCCCGCTATTGGATGACAGAGACCATTGAAGAGCAACTCCGGACAAGATTTTATCATACTCCTGGACTCAAAGAACTTCTCGAACAGAAGGAACTCCGGGTACTCAACAATGAGCAATCATCGTTTACGGCGGCTAAAGATGTACTTGACTATTATTTTGATTCAATACGCAAATGATTGAGTATTAATTCTATGATAAATATTGTAATTTATTGATGGTTTTAATATGAAATTTAGTGACTCCGATAGTTGGCTATGTTAAAAATTTTAACTAACTTTGCATCGCGACCCTTGTCTTCGGACTAAAGTGGAAGGCATCATCAGACTTAATCGTACTTACAGGAACTCGTATGGAATCAACATACTGGATATATACTGATATTGCAGTGTTCGTCATAGCACTCTTGCTAACCGGAATCATCATACCTCAGATACTTCTTATTGCATTCAGCAAAAAGCTTTTTGATGAGGTTGATGAACGCAAAATTCATAAAGGAATAGTGCCAAGGTTGGGCGGAATCGCATTTTTGCCCGCAATAATATTTTCAATCTGCCTTGTGCTTGCCGTAAACTTAAGTTTCGGGATGGCAGATTCTGCCGGCTATTTTGTGAATTGCAGCAAGCAGATAATGTATCTACTCTGTGCTGAGATGCTTATGTTTCTTGTTGGTATTGCCGACGACTTGATCGGGGTAAGATATAAGGCAAAATTTGTCTGTCAGATAATTTGTGCAATTTTTATATGCGCTTCAGGTGCGTATATCAACAACATGTGGGGCATCCTTTGGATTGGAGAGCTTCCTTCATGGCTTGGCTGGTTGATATCAGGCTTTATCGTAGTCTATATAGTGAATGCAATCAATCTTATAGATGGAATTGATGGCCTTGCTTCCGGTCTCAGTGGTATTGCATTGATATTCTATGGCATTGTGCTCGCGTTGGCAAATGAATGGGTGCTTTCTCTGTTGGTTTGGGCTCAGCTCGGTACTCTCGTGCCATTTTTCTATTATAATGTATTCGGCAATCCCAAAAAACGCAAGAAGATATTTATGGGAGATACCGGTTCGCTTACCGTCGGAATAATGCTGTCGTTCATAGCCTTAAGTGTGACAAATATTGAGGCTCCGGATGTCAACAAAGACTACAATCTGCTTGTCTTGGCTTTCTCTCCATTGATCATACCGGCATTCGACGTAGTGAGGGTATACTTTCATAGAATAAGGCAGCATAGAAATCCTTTCTTGCCGGATAAGTGTCACATTCATCACAAACTTCTTGCACTTGGTCTTACCCAAAGGGCATCTTTGTGTGCTATACTTCTCTCTGCAGTGCTCTTTATGCTGGTTAATGTGGCTCTTTCTCCTTACGTGTCAGCCACATGGCTTGTCTTGGGAGATGTTTTGTTGTGGCTTTGCGGCAATCTCTTGATCACTCACGCTATCCGCAAAAAGGAAGCCCGGATGCACACTTCTCTGTATGAATAATATAATTGAATAAATTCAAATGAAAATAAAATCAATAATCAAGAGCGCACTTTATGTGCTCGTTTCTGTTTGCTTCGCGACAAGTTGCCAGACTCCAAAGAATATTACATATTTTCAGGGGGCTGATAATGAAACTATTTTAGAAATAGCAGCAGCTCAGAATAAAGAAATTAAGGTAGAACCATTTGATAAACTGGCGATATCTGTGACGTGTAAGGATCCGGGGTTGGCGCGTATATTTAATATGCCTATTTACACCAATAATGCAGTTCAAAGATCGAGTTATACTGGAGCCAATAGTCTCAGAGACTATGATGTGGCATACAGTGAAGGCATAAGTGGCTTTACGGTTTCAGCAAATGGTACCATTGACTATCCTGTGCTTGGCGAGATTAAAGTGGCAGGAATGACTCGCAGTGAATTGGCTGCTTTCATTAAAGGTGAGATAATGGGGCGTGGACTTATTAAAGATCCTGTAGTGACTGTAGAATTCTTAAATGTAGGGTTTTCTGTGCTTGGAGAAGTGAATTCTCCCGGAAGATATGATTTGAATGTAGATGCGCTTTCAATAGTTGAGGCCATTTCCCTTGCAAGAGACTTAAGTATCCAGGGTAATCGTCAGAATGTCAAAGTGCTTCGAAAAGAGGGCGATAAGGTGCATACGTATGTTGTAGACTTGACCGATGCCAAGAGTCTTGCAAACTCTCCTGTTTATTATCTTAAGCAGGGTGATATAATATATGTTGAGCCTAACGATATCAGAAAGCGCCAGACGACAAACAACGGTAACAGCGTGCTTAATGTAAGTTTCTGGGTTTCCGTAGCTTCCTTGCTGACTTCGGCGGCTATTCTTGTTAAGAAATAATGTTTGCTGATTTCCTCGCTTAACTTTGACGATTAACCTTTAAGTTGAGCTTTCGAAACTTAAATTTCAATATTTATGTGGCTTTTTAAAGATAAGGTAGCTTCCTTGGAGGAGAGCGGAATAATGTCCGGACTGACCGATTGGCATTCTCATGTGCTTCCCGGGGTGGATGATGGAATCCAGACTCTTGAAGATTCTCTTGACGTGCTTCGGCATTTCGAAGCCAAAGGGGTTGATACACTTTGGCTGACTCCTCATACAATGGAAGATTATCCAAATCAACCGGAAGACCTTAAGAGAAGATTTGAAGAGTTGAAAAAAGCATGGGATGGAAATGTCAAACTTCGGTTGGCATCCGAGTATATGCTTGATTCTCTCTTTGAAGAGCGATTGGCATCTCGGGATTTGCTTCCTATCGGAGAAAATGAAGATCATTTGCTCGTAGAGACATCTTATTTTTCTGCACCCATGGGATTTGAAGAAATGTTGGATTCGATAAAGAGTGCCGGATATTTCCCCCTTCTTGCTCATCCTGAGAGATACAAATATATGGAGGAAGCGGACTATAAGCGACTACGAGATAAAGGCGTGAAGATGCAGCTTAATTACGTGTCTCTCGTAGGCGGTTATGGCGAGACTGCCCAAAAGAAAAGTATATGGCTTCTTAAAAACGGCTTTGTTGATGTGATTGGGAGCGATGTGCACAGGCTAAAGAGCAATCAGAGCCTTATCGCTCAAAAACCATTGAAAAAAGAACATCTTGAAATGCTTCTGGAAGTAGCAAATAACAAGAATAAGATCTAAGAGATGGACGATAGGATATTGCTAAGGATGTGCAAGATGTCGGGTCATGAACTCCCTTTCATCCAAGAAGCATTTGAAGGAGAATGGGTGGTGCCATTGGGTCCAAATGTCACCGGATTTGAAAAAGACCTTGAGAAATTTTTAGGTACTGACAAAAAAGTGGTAGCTTTATCATCCGGTACGGCTGCCCTACACTTGGGCTTGTTGGGCCTTGGTGTCGAGCCCGGAGATGAGGTGATGGTGCAGTCGATGACATTCAGCGCATCCGTCAATCCTGTCAGATATGTAGGGGCAATACCGGTGATGGTGGACTCTGAATGCGAGTCTTGGAATATGGATCCCGTCTTGCTTGATAACGCTATCGCAGACAGAATCAAGAAGACCGGTAAAAAGCCGAAAGCAATTGTCGTAGTGTGTCTTTACGGAATGCCGGCAGACTACGACCGCATATTAGAAGTGGCAAGCAAATGGAATATCCCTGTGCTTGAAGATGCAGCAGAAGCGTTTGGCTCATCTTTTGACGGACAGAAATGCGGTACATTCGGAACTTTTGGAGCGCTTTCTTTCAATGGCAATAAAATGATAACCACTTCCGGTGGGGGCGCACTTGTATGTCCGGATGAGGAGTCTGCCAGGAAAGCGATGTATTATGCCACTCAGGCGAGATTGGGATATGCATACTACCAGCATGAGGAAGTGGGCTACAATTATCGTATGAGCAATATATCTGCCGGTATAGGTCGTGGCCAAATGATGGTGGCAGATGAATATATTGCACATCACCGTCATCGTCAGCAATATTATAGGGAGCATCTTGATATAGATGGAATATCGCTTCATGAAAATCCCGGTGTGAAATTTGACAGCAATTTCTGGCTCTGCACTGTGCTTATAGATGAAACATTGAGAGTCAAAGGAGAAGATAAGGCATACTCTGCCGCCATAACGTCTACAGTGGGTGGCGCAGGCGGCGTCACAGGGGTTGGAAATTCAATCCACACTGATTGCGAACCTAACCGTAACGTGGAGGCTATTCGCCTTGGACTTGCAGAAAAAGGTATAGAAAGTCGTCCGCTTTGGAAACCGATGCACAAGCAACCTGTCTTCTCCAAGTATCCTTCATATATCAATGGAATATCAGAATCTCTATTCCATAGAGGTCTATGCTTGCCTTCAGGGCCATACGTGACAGATAGGGATGCCGATCGTGTAATTGAAGCGATTAAATCTTTGATAATCTAAGACTCATCCACTTTATGATAAATGCATTTGGCCGAAGCACACTTCTATTAGGCGATGAAGTGATGTCGCGTATTTCAAAGGCAAAGGTCATTGTCTTTGGAATAGGGGGTGTTGGAAGTTGGGTGTGTGAGTGTCTTGTCAGGTCAGGAATCAGGCATATTACCCTTGTGGATTCAGATAAGGTGGCTCCGACTAATATCAACCGCCAGATGCCTGCTACTGCCAAGACGATAGGAGAGGAGAAGACAGAGGCTGCCAAGCGCAGGCTTCTTGAAATCAATCCGGATGCCAAGATTGAGACTTTCACACTTTTCTATGACGCAGATACAGCCCATAACTTTGACTTTTCAGAATATGATTACATCGTCGATGCAATCGATTCGTTGAAAGATAAGGCTTTGCTGATACTAAATGCTACACGAAGCGGGAAAAAACTTTTCAGCAGTATGGGTGCCGCATTAAAGTTAGACCCTCAGAAGATAAAGGTAGGTGAGTTTTGGACGGTCAAAGGATGTCCGCTTGCGAGAGCCCTTCGCCAGAAATTTAAAAGAGACAAGCAATTTCCTGCCAAAAAATTTCTTTGTGTATATTCTGATGAATTGCTTGAAAACAAGGGCGTGACTTCCGAAACTTGTGAATATAAAGCTCGAATCAACGGTAGTCTATGCCATATCACCGCGATATTCGGAATGACGATTGCCGGGGAAATCATTAAGGATATTGTCAATTCGAAATAATTAAATATTGAAAAAATATAGACTATGTCAAGAATTAAAACTAAACTCTTATTGGTGGCTATAGCAGCTTTTGCATGTCTGCCACCGGCTTTGGCAGAGGTCCCGATAGAGTACTTTGTTTCAGTCACCGGGCAAGGATCTTCCAAATCTTTAGCTCCTTATATGCTCGGGTCATGGAATCAAGGTCGCTATGTAGAAGGATCCGGAATATGGCAAGAGGCTGGAATCTCTAAGCGGCTTGATATGTCCAGACGATTTAATTGGAGTGCCGGGGTCAGCTATATGGCAGGAATCGGCTCTAAGACCAGCCATGACCGCTGGAATGAAAATACGGAATCTTGGGAAACAAACGAATTCAGACGATCTGCATTTCGGCTGACAGAACTTTACGGAGAATTGAAGTATAGGGCTGTGTATCTGACGTTGGGAATGAAAAATTCAAAGTCACGTATATTAGATGATCGTCTTTCCAGTGGAGATCTTGTCAGAAGCAATAACGCAGCTCCAATACCCGGCGTGGCTGCGGGATTCCTTGACTTCCAGAATATCCCTTTCACTAATGGATGGGTTCAGATTGATGGTGAAATAATGTATGGCAAAATGACCGACAATGGATTCAGGAAATCGGAGTTCAATTATTATACAGGAATCCAAGCGTTAAACCTTTACTATAATTATAAGCGATGTTATTTCCGTACGAATCCTAATAAGAGATTTCATGTGACTGTCGGAATGCAGGCTGCTGCAGTATTTGGAGGTTCTTCTTATTCTTATAGGCAAGGAAGTCTGTCGCATGCGGAGCATCGAGGATTCAAATTTGCTGATTTGTTCAAGATGTTTTTCCCTATGGAAGGGGGTGAAGATTATTATGCCGGCAATCATCTTGGATCTTGGGATCTTAAAGCAGTATATAGATTTCGAGATGAATCGCGTCTGAATGCATATTTTGAATGGCCATGGGAAGATGGGTCTGGTATTGGTAAATTGAATGGCTGGGATGGACTTTGGGGATTGCAGTATGATTTTGCTAAAAATGGAATCGTGAATAAGATAGCTGTAGAGTATCTTGACTTCACTAATCAATCCGGACCAATCCATTTTGATCCGGAGGATAATCCTGACAGTCCTCTGACGGGACATGCTCAAGGAGCCGACAGCTACTATAATAATGATTACTATGGCCCTTATTCTTATTATGGCATGAGTATTGGCAGTCCTTTTCTGGTTTCTCCTATCTATAACTCAAATGGAATGCTTGCTTTCCTTCACAATCGTGCGCGAGGATTTCATGCAGCGGTTGAGGGAAATCCAATCCCGCGTCTTTCATATCGCCTGATGGTGGGATATGAGACGGCAGGGGGATATGGCAGGGTACCTGCCTATAAAAAGAGCAATTCTACATCAGGAATGATTGAGGCAAAGTTCCAGCCGTCTGTTAAGATTCCGGAATTTGAGATTGGTCTTAGGATGGCTTTTGACAAAGGAAGTCTTAGAGGCGACAATTTCGGAGCTCAATTACAGATAGCTTATCACGGCATGTTTAATATAAAGAAATCGGGCAAATGAAAAAATCTTATATCGCGATCATTGTGGCTGCTTTAGCCATGTTGTGTGGTTGCACTCAGAATAACGGGCATATAGGTCCGATTTTTGGTTCGTGGGCACTCGTAGGAATTGAGGAAGACGGGAAGACGCTTCCTTTAGAAGGAGAGACTGTGTTTAGCTTTCAGAATGAAATTCTTCAGGTGATGCGTCTGGAGAGCGCTCAATATACAGAAGTGATTAAATATGGCAATTTCAAAATCTCTGACGATGTTCTGATACTTAAGTTTCAGAATCATCCTACTGAAAATGGAAACTATATGTATATGACACCTGATTGGATTCATTTGCCTTTGGATGGCAACCCGATAAAATTTGATGTCAAGAAGCTTTCAGGGTCAGAAATGGTATTGATATTGAATTCTGAAGAAAAACCTTTGACTTATACCTTTAAGAAGACTTGGTGATGAGGTGAAGATGAAAGATTAACGATTAAAGATAAAATATTAAAGGTCCGCTTCCCTGTCGGGAGCGGACCTTATTTATTGCAGGATAAAAATCTTGAAAATTAATTATTCAGCCTTACCATCAGAGCCAAGCACGTTGAGGATCTTATGCTTGTAAAGCTTCTCCATTTCGTCGCGAGCCGGACCAAGATATTTACGCGGGTCAAATTCACCCGGCTTTTCAGCGAGGACTTTGCGTACTGCAGCTGTCATAGCAAGACGGCTGTCAGAGTCGATGTTGATCTTGCATACGTCCATCTTTGCAGCTTTACGGAGCTCTTCTTCCGGAATTCCGATAGCGTCAGGAAGCTTACCGCCATATTCATTGATGATGTCGACATATTCCTGAGGCACAGAGCTTGAGCCGTGGAGAACGATTGGGAAGTCAGGAAGTTTCTTTTCTACAGCCTCAAGCACATTGAATGCCAATGGAGGAGGAACGAGGCGTCCTGTCTTCGGGTCGCGTGTGCACTGTTCCGGAGTGAACTTATAAGCACCGTGAGAAGTACCGATAGAGATAGCGAGGCTATCACACTGAGTGCGAGCTACGAATTCGATCACTTCCTCAGGGTCGGTGTAAGTGTGATGGTCAGAGCTTACCTCGTCTTCAACGCCGGCGAGCACTCCGAGTTCACCTTCTACAGTCACATCAAACTGATGAGCGTAGTCAACTACCTTCTTAGTGAGTTCGCAGTTTTCTTCAAAGCTTAGGTGGCTGCCGTCGATCATTACAGAAGAGAAGCCATTGTCGATGCAGTCCTTGCAAGTCTCGAATGTATCGCCATGGTCGAGGTGAAGCACGATTTCCGGCTTTTCCCAGCCAAGGCTCTTAGCATATTCTACAGCTCCCTGAGCCATATAGCGAAGGAGAGTTGGATTTGCATAATTGCGTGCTCCCTTTGATACCTGTAGGATAACCGGGCTCTTAGTTTCAGCAGCAGCCTTGATGATGGCCTGAAGCTGCTCCATGTTGTTGAAGTTGAAGGCAGGGATTGCGTAGCCTCCGTGAACGGCCTTTGCAAACATCTCGCGGGTGTTGACAAGACCAAGTTTCTTATAATCTACCATTTTACCTAAAACATTTATTCGTTTCGAAGGGAATTTATCTCCTTCTATACGAGGTTATCTAATAATAATGTGCAAATTTAACGATTATTTTTGAATCTTGCACTATCCTTTTTGGAAAAATCGGCTTTTTTGGCTAAATT
>CAMWQY010000070.1 GCA_947176355.1 uncultured Porphyromonadaceae bacterium | reverse complement strand
AGGCGCTTCATGGTTATGTCCCGATTATCGTCTATAATTAAGTTTTTATCATAAATCGCCTCTCCGAGGCTACTGAAACATCGTCCCGGCAACCCCAGACTGAAGTCTGGGGTTTCTATATTATCATCAGGTCTCCGACCTGTCCGAATCCTTTATAATTCATAGTTAAATCGTTGCGGTGCCGGATGGTGATAAAGGATGGATTGGAGTTTGAGCGCGTAGTCATCACGTCGCGAAAACGTTGCGACTGAACGCTCCGGACTCACTATCTCTTGCCAGAGCGCAAGCACATGAGATGTGAGCATGTTTTCAGCTGTCTTTTGCAGACTGACGGTGTCTGTAGTGTCATTGACAGCGATGGTCATTGAGAGTGAATCGTCAGTGTTGGATACACTTTTAAGGAACGGGCGACAGATATCGACGGCATGCATCGCAGCCTCGTCGAAGAAAGAATGGAAGAGAGATTTGTCAGCCTCTGAAAGAGCAAGACGATCATAATCATTGTCTTGTGGAGAGCGGGTGCCCTGCCACTCCGTGCGTCTTGACACTTGCGTGAAGACTTGCTTTCGTGGAATTGTGATAGTAGAATCCATAATCAGTTATAATTTTGCTTTTACGCCTGCAAAATTACACCATCCCCTCCTCCTTCACCCCTTATCCCCATAATATGGAAAGCAGGCTTTCCAGCCTGCGCCCCCAGATAAAAAATGCAGCCACCCAAAAGAGCAGCTGCATTTGATCGCTAATCATTGATAATTGATCATTGATAATTGATCATTGATAATTGATCATTGATAATTGATCATTAAAACGACGCCGGAGAGAAAATTCCGGCACGTGGATGATCCGGTGGAAGGTTAGGAGTCAAGTCCGGATTGCGCTCCGGTTGCCACGTACGAATGTGGATCAAGGGTTTGTCAGGGTCGTTGAAGTCGACGAAAAGGAAGAGATAACCTTGGTCTCCGTAGGTCTGCGAGATATAATCTTGCTTCAACTGAAGAGCATACGTCTCACCGCCGACTCCGGAACGCTCTACATCAGTGTCTGTAAAGCGCAGGTTGATGAATTCCTGGCTTGCAAAGCAACGACGCAGCTGCTCCATATATTCCTTCTTGGACTTCTGAGAATATGTGACCTGTTCCTTCGAAGCGAGCCCGAAACCGTCGGCTCCCGGAACTTTCTCCAATTTCTTGGTGACATGACCTACAATGATGACCGCGTCATCATCGAAAATACTCTCAATATAGTCCTGAAGACCCAGAGCAAACGCCGTACGGTAGTTTTCAAGGAAGTTGACAAGCACCATCTTCTTGTCGTCGGTCCATGCTGCCCCTTCCTTGGCAAAGATATCCTTGCGCGCTATGCTGCCAAGTCCGAAACCAAGGCTGACAAGCTTACAGTCTTTATTGAATGTGAAAGTCACATCCTCCGTAAACTGACGTCCCTTGCTGAAAGTAAACGACATCGGCACCGAGCGGCACATCACTTCGTCGCGATAGGGATAGAATTCGTATGTGTCGCGTGTAGCCTTGCCGAGTATACGCACCTTTCCATACTTCATCAGACGCTCAAACATCATCCAACCTTCAGGAGTGCAGATCTCTTTGACCTCGTCAAATTTACGGTTGTTGATGCAGTAGATGATCTTTTCCATCAAGCCAACGTATGGAGACACTTCCTCACGGTTCAATTCCAAGATACCTTCATGTGCACCGGCAGCCACCTGCTCCTGGAATGCCTTAGCTTCCTTCTTGTCAGCTTTCAGTTCCTTCTTGGAATTATTGATCAGAAATTCATTTGCTACCAATCCCCCTCCTTTGAATGAGTCGAGAAGAGGCTTGAGTTCGGCATCAGCATGGTTTTCATTCTTAAACTGATATTCCACATAAAGTTTCAGGGGCTTCATCGGCACGTCGGAAGGGAGCTCGAGCATCGCCATGCCATCCCGGGCAGTGATCAGAGGCGAATAGCCTGTGTTTGTGCCATATTTGAAAGTGCAGGTAGTAGCAGGCTTTCCGTCATACTTCACGTTGAGCTCTACGAGCTTTGTGCCACTTTCCGGATCATCTTCATCATCGCTTACCGACGCAATTCCAAAGCTCACCTTATTGACAATGTCGCGCATTGCTTCGGGCAACCATATTGAGAGATTCTCCTCCTCTCCATTTATTTTCTCCTTGACGTCTGACGGATTCGGCAGACTTTGGAGAAGCACGTAAGAGCGATAAAGATGACGGAGCGCATCGTCTACCTTCCCTTTTTCGGCAGCCTTGGCACCGGAACGTGCCAAATCTGCCACATTCTTGCGTCGACGGTCGTGCATCTTCCTGATATTCTCCTTCGGCATATAGACGAAACGCTCGAAATCAGGAGCCCCTCCTACAGCTATCACTTGCACTCCCTCCAAAGAAGCAGGAGTGGTGTAGCTTTCCACTACAGATGTAAACTGCTCAGAGGAGACGGTCGTGCCGTCTGCCTGAAGTTGATCGGTTGCCTGTCCGAAAGTGCGTCCGCTGACAGTCTGAGAAATCTTCTTGACCATATCATGGACAGCGGCAGTGTATGCCTCCTCAGCATCCCCGCCGAAGCCAACTCCGTAGATAAAGAGATCCGGCATATTCTTGATTTCCTCAGCCCTTTTCTGCTCCGGTGTCTCCTTGGGCTTCGCTGCAAAACTTAAGGTAGTCCCGAGAAGCGCCACTGCAAATATAAAAAAAATACGCCTTAACATTTATAATTAATAATTTATAGTTAATAATTAATCGTTAATTGGAGGGTGTCGGATTGTCTCCGTTGCTTGGATACTGTCCGGCAGTAGAGAATGGATAGCTCGCTGAGCCTTCCTTCTCTCCTCCGTTAGCATCCTTGACGTAGCCTCGTGCCACATACTTGGTTGCGGGATTGAGTGAAGTAAGGTCTACGGTTATTTTACCCTCAGTCGGATCGCTGACTGATGCAGGAACGTAATTCCATTCAGATGCATCCTCTCTCTTCCAGAAGAGTCCGGCTTCGACTATTGCCGCAAACGGAGAATAATAGTTAAACTCGATTGTGGCAGAAGTCTGCGTGTATCCGTCTGCAAGCCATGGCACACTGACAGCCGGCTCGTGGCCGCCAAACTGTGTGACGCCAAGACTTATCGGGGCTAATCCGAATCTCGAGGGGTCAAGAATGATTCCCTCTTGGGTATACGTTGGCTCCGGAGTTATGGTGATGAAGCCGGTGCGGTTTTCATTGCCATAGTTTGCTTCAATATATGCTTCAAATGTGCTTGACCCATAGCCGGACGTACTGGAGAGGTTGATCCATGATGGTGCTGAGGCTGTCCAGTTAAAGCGAGAATCGACCTCTACCATAATTTCGTCTCCTTTCTCCTTCACCACACCTACGTTGTCGATACGGCTCGCCTCGAAATATACGTCGATGCCCGTCTGCACTATAGTGACAGTTTGTTGCGGATAGCGATCGTCACGGGGCTTGAAAAGAATCTGAGTGGAACGGTATTGTCCGTCAGAAGGAGCTATCTTGGCTACTGTCTCCACTCGCGACATGCTTCCTTCGGCAATGGATGGCACTGTAAGCGTCACCCATGAGGCGGAGCATATTGCATCCCAACCTGAGTTGGGCGAGAGCACTCCAAATGGTATCTCACCACCTACTGCACCGACTGTCTGGTTTTCAGAGGGAGTTACATCAAATGTATACGACGATTTTGTCTGGGTGATCTCAATAGTGTAGCGTGAGACTGCACTCACAAGGTTGAGAAATGCCTTCCTGTCGGCTGCCGTACGGTTGTCTTGCAACGTCATCATGAATGTGGCGCCCTCAGAACCGGCGTAAGTGCCGTTGACGCCCTGTGTCATTCCACTGAGAGGTGTGATCATGACGAATTCCGTTGGATTCTCACCCTCATAGCTGACGTCGAGTGTCCAGTTTACATTTGAGATAATTGTGAATTCCTGGCTTCTGGGATTCTGCGCCTCGAAAGGCTCTAACGATGATGGCGACAGTCTTACGTCGCTTACTGCCTGCTTGAGAGTCATCTCTATGCTGGTGGTGCCCTCGTTGGAGACTGCTTCACCGTCGGCATCGACTACGTAGACCATGATCCTGGCACTTCGCTCCTTGTTGATGTTCTCAAGTATGCTTAGAGTTATGATCTCGTTGCCGCGTCCGGTCATCTTGTCGGCAGTACACCACCCCCCCTCACACTCTATGGATACCTTCCAGAGCGTATTGCTCTCGACTTGCACCTCTATTTTGTCGTCCGGGGCAGCCCCGTAGTCTACGCTGAAGGCCGACGTGTGTCCGTCTACCTTCAGTTCGAGCTGGTTTTTCGTAGGCATGAGTCCCGTATCGTAGTTGTCGCTGCAGGCGGCTACCCCGGCAAGTGTCAGAAATGCCGCTGCAAGCCATCCGAATATGTGTCTTGTCTTCATTGTTGATATTCTGCTTGAATTAGAGTGAAACTGAAACTCCTATCGAACCCTTTATTCCACCCCTTGTCATGCCTCCCTGCTTGAAGACATCTACCACATCACCCTTTGTGGATACGGGTATGCCGTATTCAGGAGTGATGAAGAAGCCTACGTGCTGTATCGGATGGTAGGAGAAACGTGCCCCCACTGTCACACAAGGCTGGGTGAATCCGTTGCCCGGATATCTACTCTCCTTGGCAGCCAGACGCTGGATCATGAACCCTGCCTGAGGGGTGAGCCCGAAGCGCTCTGCAAACCTCAGCTGATAGCCGGCACGCACTGCCATCTCATCCAGGCGGTAGCTGTGTTGCCCCATGAATACGTTGTCAGTCCTGTCATACCAGCTTACGTCTTTGCTGCGGCTGATGCCGAGGTTGTAGCTGACCTCTAAGTTGACGTTCTCGTAGTAGCCACCGAGCGTGAACCCTACCGACGGCATCCCGCTGGCGGCAAACGACACAGCGGCATAGCCTGTAGTCTTCTTCACATATTGTATCCTCTCGAGGCGGATGGTATCGCGCAAGGTTTCTCCTCGTTCGATCCGAAACTTCAGGCTCTGAGGATAGTAACCTTTCTTCGAGAAGTCATACTCGTAGCGTGCTACGGGAAGCTGCATTGTAGACTGAAGGTTGACCACTGAATCACCCTCCATAACAGTGACGCCGTAAGCCGGCTCGGTGACCAGTTCAAGATATCCGAGGTGGGGCAAAGGTGGTGTGGCAGTGACGGTCTTTGTCTTGCCGGCTTCGACGGTGAAGGTAGTGGTCTGGTCTTCATGGTCGGGGAGCTTTGACGTGACTACATAACTGCCCGCCTTCAGGTGCTTGTGAAGCTGACCGACACCTTCGCGGTTATCTTGAAACCATAGTTCAGCTCCATCGGCTACTTCTATATTGACGTCGCCAAACTTTAGGTTCTCATCTTCCATCTGCAACGTAAATTGATTGCCACCGTCAGCTGTGAGTGTGACTATGTCTTCAAAGAGCAAAGACCCGAGTTCGGCACGCACAATGTGCGAACCCAATGGCATGTGCATATTGACGGGAGACTTTCCTTGTAGCTCACCATCGACAGTGATCTCTGCATTCGGCGTCGAAGCGATCAAGGCTACGTTGCGACCCTCTACGTTGAGCTCTACAGAGTAAGTCTTGCCGGCCTCTGCTTCCATCCCGTCAAACCAAATCACTGTAGGGCTATACTTGGGGTGGTTGACAGTCACCTTCTGAGTACGCTCCGGGACATATAGCCACACTTCTCCCGGACCATGCTGCTTGCGGTCGAGAATCTGATACAGACCTCCGTCAAAACCGAGCACTTCGTTAGGAAACGGAGTGTAGATCCTGATGAGGGCTGCTTTCTTGCCACTGTTTGGGTCGATCACCTGCGTGTCTGCCAATCGGGCAAACATGTCATTAGTGGCCTTGAAGTCCCGGTATTCGAGTTTTTGGGCCATCATCGGCAAGGAACCCAACAGGGCTCCTGCCACGACGGCAATCTTTAGAAACTTCATTTTCGTTATATACATTTGAGTTATTATTTCACCATTACTTTCACTCCACCTACGATATATATGCCACCCGCCAAGCCTTCGATGTCGAGTGTCTCGCCTGCTTTCAGATGCAACGTACGCACCACAACGCCCGTAGCCGTAGTCACAGCAATATTGCATTCACGGCTGACGCTGACGCGGATAGTGCCTGCTGCCGGAGTCTCTACCAATATACCTGAACCGGAGGCTTCTGCCACAGGAGTCAGCACACCGCTCCAGTCGCCGAAGACAGGGATCTGCTTTGGCATTCCCTCGCCGCGAAGATATGCCCCGAATGGAAGGGTCTTGTCTTCCGTCACGAATGCACTGCCAAGCCAATCGCGACCTGCCAACAAGTTGACGTTGATCGACCGTATTCCGGTCTCCTCCACCGGCATGAAGGTGCCTACAAACTCTGTCCCGTCAAGCCATTTGTCAGCCTTCGGCATCGCACTGCCGGGATCAAGGGTCACACCCTCCGCAGCAAATGTCACTTCGCCGGGAAGATTATAGCCGTTTACGTAGTCTTCATTGTTTGGCATGGATATGATGTAAGGTGTCCTTGCCTTCATAGAATTGGCAGCTACCCAGCCCTCTTCAGCGGCGCTGTATAGCCAGAATGGCTTGACACTGTCTTCCGGTCCGCTCCACATTGAGAATGGCACAATTTCACCTTCCTGCTCATGCATGATGCTAACTGCGTCGAAGGGGAGGGTTATGGTCTCCCATCCTGCACATTTCCCTATCACTGTCGGCATGGTGAACTCCTTGGTCAGCTCTATGTGCTCTACATCAATCGGCATGTGAACGCCGAAAGGATAACCGGGCTTAAGAGTCACCTTCTTTGCCGTTCCTCTCACTCCAATTCCATCGGGATCGGTAGGAGCATCACCACCAATGTATGGATATGTGACGATGTTGATTGCATCTGAAGGAGCCATATCTTCGTCAAACACCCAAAGCAATATGTTGGGGTTGTCGGCTTCTGCAAGTCTACCCTCCGGCATACGCTCGTTGGTGATACCCCACATCACTGTTGTGAGTCTCTTCATTCCCTTCAGCATTCCCTGAGGTATGCTGTAAGCGAAAATGGTCTCGAGCGGTGAGTTTGCGAAGACTCCGTCGCAAGATTCTGTAGTGGTATGGTTTGGTGCGAAATGAAGTGCAGTGAGATTAGGAAGCGACCCGAGGAATTCAAGGTCTTCTTTCTCTATCTCTCCTCCGTTGATATAGAGATATGTATACTCATCCGGATTGTCACCCCAGGTGCCGAAACCTTCGGAAATATGATGCCCATTTCTTGCCGCGGCAACGCGCCCGGTGTTGAAATAGTCGATATCCTGCGCTGTGGTATCGCTGCGGAAAGCATTGTTTGAAGTAGCCACCGCTGTCAAGCGTGCCATATATGTCACTTCCATTGTGCGTTCTCCTACTCCACCATCTCGATAGACATCATTCATGTATATTCTTACATTCGCAGATGCAGAAGCTGGATCTCCGTCGGCTGGTCCGTAATGGACTGCGTGGCCGTCATAATTCACCTTCGGGGGAAGATGGAACACTAACTCTTCTGAAATAGTCTCAGAATCGTAGCGGTCTTCATTGATGGCAATTGCTGAGACTTCAAGAAGCCTCATGTCAGGCACTACGTCGATTGAGTCAAGACTGTTGCAAAGCCGTTCTTCTCCATCGATTGTCACGCGTATTGCTGCTCCTTCTGCATTTTCCACAAATACTCTGCGCCCTTCAAAATCCTTGCCTATTGCAGGAATGGATTCTTTCCACTGGCTGAGCACAAAGTTATAGGTGGCTTCATCAGAATCGTTGTAGCCCGGCAATGTGGCAATGAACCTCACGGTGCAGTCTTCAGTCATCGGTATCGGTGCGCTATAAAGCGTCGATGAGGATGTCGGATAATCTCCGTTGACCGTATATCGTATCTGCGCAGACTCTTCTTCGCTTTCCAATGTAAGGAAGTGCTTGCCGTAAGTTGCTGTCGGAGTAGGCAACTTCATGTTGGAAACTTCGTAAACTGTCACATCAGATTCGATAAAGTCAGCTAAAAAAGCCCTGACGGTAAAGGTCATGTTGCCGGTGATGTCGATTGGCTCTGTGTAGACTGTTCCTGTTGTTGAAGTCGGCACACTGCCATCTGTAGTATAGCGGATCTGCGCGCCGGCTGTAGCACAAGTCATAGTGACTTTCATCGTCTCCAGACTGTGGGTTACGACCGGAGTAGTAACTTTCCTGTCACCTACTGCCACCGAAGCCGATTCAGAATCGAAGAGATCGCTACGGAATGCCTTGGCTGTATAGGTATGGTTGCCTACGACAGCTATCGGACCTTCATACTTGATTCCGGTCTCAGCTGTCGGAGCTTCACCGTCGATGGTATATCGTATCTGGGCACCGTCAGTGTCGCAAGCCATTGTGATAGTCAGTGTCTCCGGATCGTACGTCAGCACGGGAGTTGCCACCTGATGGTCTGCAATCTTGAAGTCGTATGTGCCTGTCTCTGAATTCAGGAAATATTGGCGCATTGCGATGAACTTCACCGTGCAGTCTTCTGTAAGAGCGACAGGGGCTTCATATAGTGCAGATTCTGCCGTAGGCTCTGCGCCGTCGACTGTATATCGAATAGCTGCCTCAGCGTCTCTGCACGACAATGTCAGCATCTTATTGGCAAAGCTTGCTGTCGGAGTCGGCACTTTCTGGTCCTCGACTGTCACGGAAGCTTCTTCCGATGCGAAGAGGTCGCTACGGAATGCCTTGGCTGTGTAAGTATGATTACCCACGACAGCTACCGGACCTTCATACTTGATTCCTGTCTCTGCTGTCGGAGCCTCCCCATCGACGGTATAGCGGATCTCTGCACCGTCAGTATCACAAATCATCGTGATAGTCATGGCCTCCGAATCGTATCTCATCACAGGAGTTGCCACCACATGATCTGCATATACGAAAGTATAGCTGATCGTGTCAGAAGGCTCATAGTTAGCTTTGAAACCACGTGCCACTACCTTGCAATCTTCTGTAAGCCTGAGAGGAGCAGAATATGCAGCAGATTCCTCCGTCGGTATAGTTCCGTCGGTTGTATAGCGGACCATAGCCCCTGACGTGGAGGTGGCAAGCGTAAGTGCCAGATCCTTATACTCGTATGTCGGAGTTGCTACCTGATAGCCGTCAATGACATATTCCCCTACGGGTGAATCAAAGTAATTCACGTGTGTCGTATACGCCTTAACGGTAAAGTTGCCGTCGAGAGTCAGAGGCTCAGTGTATATCGCACTTGTAGCATCCGGTTCACTACCGTCGAGTGTATAATGGGTCTCGCCTCCACTCACAGAAGGTGTGATCACGAGCTTTCCCTCATCATTGATGGAAAATGTCGGAGCCGGGATGGTATAATCCGCACGACGGAATACAAAGATATTGATTGGCGAGTCTGCCAGTCCCTCCTTGCTCGCGTATGCCTTGATACGGCAGTTCTCCTCAGGCAAGAAAGGAGTCGTGAATACTTCGCTTTCTGGAGTAGGATCGGTGAAGTCGGTGGTATAGCGGATGATCGCGTCCGGAGTTGCAGATGTTATGTTGAGCTTCATGCTCTCAAACGTAAATACCGGGGTCCCGGTCTTGTAAGCCTTCACCTGATAGCTCACTACCGGTGAATCCTCCATACCCTCCTTGTAGGCAATAGCCTTCACAAGAAGGTTGCTTGGCACAAATACAGGTTCAGTATAGACTGGACTATCGGCATTCGGAGTGGTACCGTCAAGGGTATAGTGGATAGTTGCACCCGGAGTCTCGCAGAGAATCTGCACGTGTGTGTCGTCATACATACCCATACGGGGCCACATTACCATGTTTTCGGCTACAGAACCGTCCGGATTCGGAATTCCCGGTTCATCTGGACTCGTGGGGTCGTAGTTGTGTGCGAAGTTCGCGGTCAAAGTCACTTTACGATCGGGCATTACATAAAAAAAGCTTGATTCCACTGACACAACATTACCTTCATCGTCTGTCCAATTAACCAAAGAATAGTATTCATTTTCGGATGCCGCTACAGGAACAGACACACCTTCTTCTACCAGACCTTCATCGTGATAGGAATCAGTAATAAAGCGGACACTTGCCGCATTCTTAGGATTAGACTGTACCTTTAGCATTCTTAAAGGACGTTGCCCACCAGGCTCTGCCGGACTCGTCGGACTATATTCAAAGTTAGCCTCAAGAACCCTGTCACCCTTTGGCACCGTATACTCCAGAGTTGAGGAAGTGCCTAACTCAATGCCTTCACATGTCCAACTGACAAACTTGTAATTCTCATTAGTGCTTACAGAGATACTTAGTCTCGTTCCCACTTCATAATCTCCCTCATAGCCGTAATATACATATCCGGCATCGGAGGGATTCATCTTGAAGCTAATATGGGAGAAATCCTTGAATTCAGGAGTGGAAGGTTCGGCAGGAGACGAGGGATCATACACGAAGCGTGCAGTGAGGACTACATTTTTAGCCGGCATCACATACGTGAAG
>CAMWQY010000069.1 GCA_947176355.1 uncultured Porphyromonadaceae bacterium | reverse complement strand
GATGACGCAAAGGTAGCTAAAGCTGCCGGAATACCTCCTCTCTATATGATCAACAAGAGAGGTGAGACCCGCCCTATGGTAGATCTGACCGGTAAATATTATACTCTTGATGAACTCGCTCCCGAATTTGTCGAGAAGTGCGTCAATGTTGAGCTTTATTCAAAGCATGCCGGTGACTATGTCAAAAATGCATACGATCCTAAATTTAATGAGGGAGGCAAGTATGATGAAGCTGCTGCCAATAAGGCAGAAGATCTCAATGTTGTGCTCTGCATGGAGATGAAGATGGCAGGTGAGGCATTCAGTATTGCAAAGCATGTGCATAATTATCCTCATTGCTGGCGTACTGACAAGCCTGTACTTTATTATCCTCTCGACAGCTGGTTTATCCGTACTCCGGAGGCACGCGAACGACTTATCGAACTTAATAAGACAATAAAGTGGAAGCCTGAATCCACCGGAACAGGACGTTTTGGAAAGTGGCTTGAGAATGTACAGGACTGGAATCTTAGCCGTTCACGTTACTGGGGCACTCCGCTTCCTATCTGGCGTACAGAAGACGGCAAGGAGGAAATCTGTGTGGGAAGCTATCAGGAACTATACGACGAGATAGAGAAAGCTGTCAAGGCGGGAGTCATGAAAGAAAATCCGTTCGCTGCCAAGGGGTTCAAACCCGGCGACTACTCAAAAGAAAATTACGATAAGATTGATCCCCATCGTCCGTATGTAGATGAAATCACTCTTGTATCTCCAACGGGACGCCCGATGAAGCGAGAGCTTGATCTTATCGACGTTTGGTTTGATTCAGGAGCAATGCCATACGCTCAGTGTCACTATCCATTCGAAAACAAGGAGGCTCTTGACAACCATGAGATATATCCTGCTGATTTCATCGCTGAAGGTGTCGACCAGACTCGTGGATGGTTCTTCACTCTTCACGCTATTGCCGGGATGGTATTTGATACAGTAAGTTACAAAGCTGTAATTTCCAATGGTCTTGTGCTTGATAAGAATGGCAACAAGATGAGTAAGCGTCTTGGAAATGCCATCGACCCATTTGGCAACATCGAGAAGTTCGGTAGCGACCCCGTTCGTTGGTATATGATCTCTAATTCATCACCATGGGATAACCTTAAATATGATGAAGATGGAGTCGTAGAAGTAAGTCGTAAGCTTTTCTCCACACTCTATAATACTTATAAGTTTTTCGCTCAATATGCCAATGTAGATGGTTTTACCGGGGATGAAGCTCAGATTCCTGTAGCAGAACGTCCGGAAATAGACCGTTGGGTATTGTCATTGCTCAATACGCTTATTGAAGAAGTAGAAAAAGACCTTGACGACTATGAACCGACAAAAGCCGCTCGCGCTATCGAGACTTTTGTCAACGACAACCTATCGAATTGGTACGTGCGCCTCAACCGTAAACGTTTTTGGGCAGGAGAGATGGACAGCGATAAACTTGCTGCCTATCAGACTCTATATACTTGCCTAAAGACGATAGCTTTGCTGATGGCTCCATTCGCTCCTTTCTATGCAGATCGTCTTTATAGCGATCTGACCGGCGCTTCTGAAGAAACAGAAGGCTATGCATCAGTGCATCTTGCAGACTTCCCGGTGAGTGATCCGGCTCTTGTGGATCCTGCACTCGAACGTCGCATGGCTCTTGCTCAAGTGGCTACTTCGCTCGTACTCGCTCTTCGCCGTAAAGTCAATATCAAGGTTCGCCAACCGCTCAGCCAACTTCTTGTGCCTGCAATTGATGCTTCGCAAAAAGCCGATTTTGAAGCAATCTCAGCTCTTGTCGCAGCTGAGGTCAATGTAAAGGAAGTAAAAATTGTCGATAATGAAGGCTCAGGACTTGTAAAGAAGGTGAAAGCTGACTTTAAGAAACTTGGTCCGCGTTATGGCAAGGTGATGAAAGATCTCGGAAAGGCCATCACTGCAATGACAGCAGAGCAAATTGCGCATCTTGAACGAGAAGGAAATATTGAATTCCCGGAAATCAGCGGCAATCCTGTGGTGACGCTTGAAGATGTGGAAATCATTCCTGAAGACGTACCTGGATGGCTTGTAGCCAACGAAGGCAACGTGACTGTAGCTCTTGATGTGACTGTCACCGATGAACTCCGCAATGAAGGCCTTGCTCGCGATCTTATCAATAGAATCCAGAATATTCGTAAGGAGTCTGACTTTGCAATCACCGACCGTGTGAAAGTTATCCTTTCAGATTCTCCGGAAGTGGCTGCTTGCCTTGCAGAGTACAAGGACTACATTGCTTCTCAAGTGCTTGCCGATTCTATCGAACTTTCATCAGAAGTTCCGGCTCCTGCCAAAGAACTTGATATTGATGGTATGAAGATTCTCGCCAACGTAGTGCGCTGAAAAATATGACAAATAGTCTCAAAAATAATTCTACCAGCCACCCTGTTTTATCTACAGGATGGCTGGTCACTATAGTGATGCTCCTGATTGTCATAGTAGATCAGGCAGTGAAATTTTATGTAAAGACCCATTTCTATATGGGTGAGGCGGTCGAGGTGTTTCCTTGGTTCCAAATAAAATTTATAGAAAACAACGGCATGGCATTCGGTATGCAACTTTTCAATAAGTACATACTGACCTTTGGTCGCATAGCTGCTGTCATATTTTTTATATGGTTCATAAAAAAGACTCTTGAATTGTCTAATCTGAGAAAAGGTTTCTATATTGCCTGCGCGCTCATCACTGCAGGGGCTGCCGGTAATATATTTGACTGTGTCTTTTATGGTGAGATATTCAATAATCCGTTTCCTCCACAACATGCTGTTCTTTTCCCATCGGGTGGAGGATATGCGGGTTGGTTTGAAGGAAGGGTAGTGGATATGCTCTATTTCCCCTTCTTTTCATTTACTTGGCCTTCATGGATTCCCGGTATCGGAGGAAAGGAATATGAGTTTTTCCAATATATCTTCAATATTGCTGATGCTTCAATATGCGTAGGAGTTGCATTGCTTATCATTTTCTTCTCGACAGATTGTTCGAAAGCATTTAATTCTGTCTTTGACAAAGACAAGAAATCAGAAGCAAAAAAATAAGTCTAAACAACTTCAATAATTATGTGTAAGATATACCCATCCATATTTATCCTTTTGGTGCTTCTTCTATCTTCCGGATGCTCTAAACGCCCTAAAAATATCCTCAGCGAGGATAAAATGGTGGCTATAATGGCTGATATCCAGATAGCTGAAGCATACGAACGCACGGCTTCATCTAATGATTATCTGCAAGGCAAACAGCGTGAACTTCTCGGTCGTGGAGTTTTGATGCAACATGGCGTAAGCATAGAAGAAATGGACAGCACTCTTGCTTGGTATGGCAGGAATATGGATGAGTATTCAAATCTGTACAAGAAGGTAGACGAAGAATTAAATAGGCGTCAAAAGAAATATGCTAAATCTGCCGGGGAGTCGCAAAATGAAAACTCCTCAGCAGATCTTTGGCCCTATAGCAAGCATTTTGTCTTAGATAAAAACTCATTGACCGATGGCATGATAGTTGAGATTCCGGCTACCGATCTTGCTCCCGGAGACAAACTCACTTGGAAAATGATCGTTGAAGGTGCTTCCTACAGAAGTCTCACACTTGGCGTAGACTATGAAAATGGCACTTCTGATGTCTATCGAGTTATGAACCGGACTTTTGATAAATGGGTTGAGATGTCTCTGCAAACTGATTCTTTACTATCTGTAGATCGTATCTTTGCCATTGCAGATTTCGGTACGCCCTCAAATCGAATACTCATTGATAGCGTTCAACTTACACATATTCCTTTTAACAGGGAGGAATACCACATGAATGGTTACAAACGTACCATTCGCCCTGCAGGGCGCAAGATTGTCTTGCCTCCGGACACTTCTACAAATTCCAATAATGTGCCGGACTCAATTATTCCTAAACCTTCTTTGTCAACGGAAAAGAGTCTTGGCGTAAGGACTCTTCGATAACGATTGAAATAACTGCCATATACCCAATACCATTCTTCTTTTGCCACCTTATCCCATTCTATAAAAGCCCGGTGTATCTCAAAAACCTTACTTTGGGATACTCTGCACACTAATTTTCTGCCGTCAGTCATAGTGCAAAGACAGACAATCGAGTGAGATTTTGCGTTGTCACTTTCTAACTCTTTTGGTGAGCATCTATGGCTTATTGTGATATGTCTTCCAAATTTATGGTTAATCTCTGTCATTAATTTGCGGAAATAGCTTCCATGGCTTGACGTATCTTTTATTTTTTTATAATGAATAAGATAGTGAATCATCTCATGTATCACGACATCTTCCAGAACCGACTCTTCAAGATCATATCTGCTACTCAATGTAAGATGATAGGTCTCTTTAGTAGTCCGTAGCATGGAAGACTTGCGTTCCACTTTAAACTGCCCCATAAATGAGCGAGCTTGTGAAATATGCATCAGTGGCACAGGAAGGATATTATTGAATATATTGCGGTTATATTTGTGAAATCGGTCTTCTAAAAATTCTATTGTTGCTTTCATGTAAAGTTTTTTCTATTGAATATTATTGCTGTAATGGCAAGAAAAATTAGCCATAGTAATACTCCCCATAAAGGAAGCTGATAATTGATTACGTAATCTGCACCACCTGATAGAATGTCGGAACTCTTAAGAAGAAAGTTATAGCCTTGGTCGAGTAGATGACCAGCCCACCTTATCTCAAATCCTATGCAAAGAAGAGCAGTATAAAGTATTCCTACTGATAAGTAGACCGGAAGAATCGGGAGAAGCAGAAGATTAGTAGGAAGAAACATCAATGGTATCTGAGAGAAATAATATGAAGTAAGCACCCAAGATGCCCCCGTCGCTATAATTGTAGCCATAATGGCACCGCAAATATAAAAGAGCACTGGATGATGTCTATGACCGATAGGATTTAGAGAAGAAGCAAAAGCAATCAAGGCGCCTACGCATACTACGCTTAATTGAAAACCGGCGTCAAATAGTGCCGTAGGGTCCAATATCAGTATCAATAGACAAGCTGAACAAAGAGCATTGCCTGCGAAGTTTTGTCTCGCGGCAGCAATTCCAATGAATGCAAAAGTAGTCATTATGCATGCTCTGACTGATGAGTAAGCAAACCCTGTGACGGCAACGAAAAGCCACAAGATTACGATACTTATTAAATATCCCCATTTATAATGCCCTAATAATTTAAAAGGCAACATCATCATTATAAGAAATCCGGCGAGTATTCCGATATGCAGACCGCTAAGCGCAAGGATGTGAGCCAGACCACCGTTAGCAAATGTCAATCGGGTCTCTTCGTCTAATCCCGTCTTATCTCCCATAATAATTGCTTTCAGAAAGTCAGCTGTCTGTTTTGAGAGATGACTTCTTTCGATGCATGTTTCGATATATTCTCTTATATCATTGAAGAAATACCGTATGCCTTTAGTTTGTCCTACTACTTCAATATGCTTTGGCGAGATCCAACCGCTGTAAAGTATTCCTGCGCTTTTCATCATTGGCATGATTTTTCTTCCGATTGAAGAAGTGTCAGATGCTACGTGTTTTACACAAGTAGCAGGAATCTTTATTATGTCGCCTGATGAGACCTCTGTTACTCCGGTTCTGATTCTTACTTTAGCACCGTTTGTGCCTTCTATTACGGCATCAATCCTTTCTCCGTACGTCTTAGTCAGAACGCCAGTGACTTCACAGTATAAACTGTCTTCACCTTCACAGATTTCTTCAATACTTACAGGACGGCTTAAAGATTCATTTGTCAATCCAATTCCGACAAAAAGAAGTATCACCCATGCTACATGCCATTTTCCTGCCCTGAAAGCTGCAACCGGATCTGAGGATTTCTTTATTAGAAATAAGTAAAGACCAATGGCACATGCAATAGGAAACACTCCAATCCACCAAGGAATCATTAATACCTTGGATAGCGTTATGCCTCCGGCAAGCGAAAGCATTGGAATCAGAGGTCCCTTTTGCATATTATCTCTTTCCCTACAAATCTATCACCATCTACAATTCCCTACTAAGTTTGCTCATTCCATATCCTCCAGGCTCCTACTGCCTGAAGTCTAAGCATTTCCAATCCGTTGCTTGTGAAGCATCCGTGAGATTTGCATATTTTCATAAACAATGTCTCTGCCGGATTATAGACTAAGTCAAAACAAACTTGTCCCGGATGAAGATATTCGTATGGAAATGGAGCCGCTTTATCTACATCGGGACTTGTGCCAAGAGGAGTGCAGTTGACTACCACTTTTGCTTCTTTTACCATTTCCGGTGTCAATTCTTCATAAGCCAAACAATCATCACGATGAGTCCGTCCTACAAGTTGAGTGTCAAAACCAAGGTTATGCAACGACCATACTACAGCTTTTGACGCGCCACCGGTTCCAAGCACAAGCGCCAATGGATTTCGCCCTCCATTTTCATTATAGTTTATACCAGATTTTTTGAGAACCTCCTTCATAGATTCAGTAAAACCGTATGCATCAGAGTTGTATCCTTTCAAAAAAACAGTTCCGGAATCTTCGTTTCTGATTATCTTTATGACATTTACAGCCCCAATTCCTTTAGCTTCTTCACTAAATGCATCTAGGAATTTCAATACTTCTACTTTATAAGGTATAGTCACATTGAGTCCCTTGAGAAGCGGGTGCTCAGCGATTAGAGAGGGGAAAAGATCAATGGAGGAAAGAGGGTAGAGGTCATATCTTGCAGGGATACCCTCCCTTTCAAATTTCTCATTGAAATATTTCGCTGAAAATGAATGTCCGAGAGTTTTCCCTATCAGTCCGTATTCTTCTTTTACCATATCACAACCCTTTCTTCTTCAGGACGCCACATAGCATCTCCATCTTCGATTCCAAATGCATCGAAAAACTCATCGATATTCTTAAGAGTTGCGTTGACCCTTAGTTTTCCAAGAGAATGTGGATCTGTCTTTGTGCTCAGTTTTATTTCTTCTTCACGTATATTGCCGGCCCAAACATTGGCGTATGCGATATAGTATCTCTGAATCGGAGAGAATCCATCGATATCTGTAGTTTCTTTTTCTTTTAGGCTGTCAAGATATGCAGTCAAAGATATTCTCAGACCCCCTTGGTCAGCAATATTTTCTCCAAGTGTATAGCGTCCGTTGGCATGCACTCCCGGAGCTACCTCGATGGCATCGAATTGTTCAACAAGTTTATCTGAGAGAGCCTTGAATTTGACTGAATCATCGTCTGACCACCATTCGGCAAGATTACCGTTCTTGTCAAACTGTCTGCCACTGTCATCAAATCCATGAGTCATCTCATGACCTATTATCACTCCGATCGCGCCATAGTTGAGTGCATCATCAGCTGTCGGATCAAAATATGGAGGCTGTAGAATAGCAGCAGGGAAGCATACTTCATTTGTCGTTGGATTATAATATGCATTCACAGTCTGCGGAGTCATGTGCCATTCATCTTTATCGACAGGCTTATTCATTTTTGAATAATTGTCTCTTACATACCATTTAGATGCTTCAAGCACATTCTCAAGATAAGATTTCTTGGGGTCAATATGAATCTCCGAATAATCTTTCCATTTGTCAGGATACCCTATTTTTACCGTGAAAGTAGAGAGTTTATCAAGGGCTTTCGCCTTTGTCTCATCGCTCATCCAAGATAGTCTTTCAATATGCTTGCCGAGAGCTTTCCTAAGGTTTTCTACAAGATGCTTCATGGCTTCCTTGCTCTCTTCAGGAAAGTATTTCTCTACATAAAGCTTGCCTACTGCTTCCCCAAGCATGGAGTTTGGAATAGCCATCGAACGTTTCCAACGAGGCTTCAGTTCCTCTTGTCCGCTCATGACTCGTCCGTAAAGCTCAAAACTTGCATTGATAAAGTCATCGCTAAGAAGATTGGTTGCGTCATTGACTGTCTCAAATGTCATATAGTCCTTTATTTCCTGCTCGGAAAGAGTTGGAATATAATTGGTGATGAAATCAGTAAATGCAGGATTAGCCACATTGGCTTTATCAACATTATCAAGACCTAACAGACGGAAATAAGTGTCCCAATCAAATTTAGGATATTTTGTTTTTATTTCCGTTAGGGTCATTATATTATATCTTTTCCTCGGATCTCTGCGATCCTCGCGTGTCATCTTATTTCGAGCAAATTCCGTTTCAAGCTTTATGACCGAATTCCAAACTCGTTCCTGAGCCTCTTCATCATGGCCAATGAGTTCCATTGCCCTTTTTACGTATTTTTTATAAGCGGCAAGGATAGTAGCATTGTTTTCGCTTTCCTCCAAATAATAATCGCGGTCACCGAGTCCAAGACCTACCTCTCCAATATGAAGGATGTTCATATCGGAATTCATTGCATCTGTACCGACACCGGTTCCGAAGAAACTGCTTCCTATACCATTGTGCTGCCAAGCAAGCAATTCCTCTAACTTAGAAATATCCGCTTTGGCAATCTTTTCAAGCAAGGGTTTCAAGGGCTCATATCCTTCTTTGTTAAGTCTATCCTCGTCCATTCCCATTGCATAAAGGTCACTTACCTTTTGTGCGACAGTTCCGGGCACTTTGGCATCTTCATGCTCAGAAAGATTAAGTATAAGATCTTTCAATTGGTCGCGTGCTTGCTCACGTAGAAAGTCAAACATGCCGAATCTTGAGTATTCAGCGGTCAGAGGATGTTGTTCGATCCACCCTCCATTGCAATATTGATAAAAATCTTCTTTAGGAGAAGTGTTAGTATCAAGATTCTTTTGAATAATTCCGTGTTGCATATCATTCATAATTCTAATTTCCTTGTTGGAGTTCTTCGAGCTCCATAGTAGCGAGTTCCCACAAAGACATTCCGTTTTCAAGATTTTTCTGAGCCTTCGAATATGCGTCGAGTGTCTCCTGGGAAGAATCGCCGGCAGCAATCTTATCCTCAATCTCTTTTTGAAGCGACTCAAGTCGTGCGATTTCCTCTTCAGCATCTTTCACTTTCTTCTCCGCTTTCTTTAATATCTTGTCTCTTGCTTTTTGCTCAGCGTATGATAGCTTTTGAGAAGTTTGAGGTTGAGTAGTCTCTTGATGACTTGATTTTGCATTGATATCAGCTTGCGATGTTATTGTCTCCGATGTTTGCTTGCCGGTTGGAGATTTTGTGAGTTCAAGATCTCTAAGGTTCTCAAGATTCTTGGAGCGCAAGAAATCATAAATGCCACCAAGATTCTCCTTAACTTTCCCTCCACCAAACTCATACACCTTCTCTACCAGGCCGTCAAGAAAGTCACGGTCATGACTTACTACAATGACAGTCCCGTCAAAGTCTCGGATGGCATCTTTGAGTATGTCTTTGGTCTTTAGGTCAAGGTGGTTGGTAGGCTCGTCAAGTATTAGGAAATTAACCGGTTCGAGAAGCAATTTTATCATAGCCAATCGAGTCTTTTCTCCACCCGAGAGCACTTTGACCTTTTTGTCTGAAGCCTCGCCTCCGAACATGAAAGCACCGAGTATATCCCTTATCTTCAGTCGGATATCCCCGACAGCCACATTATCTATGGTCTCAAATACAGTAAGATTTTCATCCAGAAGCTGAGCTTGATTTTGAGCAAAATATCCAATCTTGACATTGTGCCCTAACTTTAGCATGCCGGTATGATCTATCTCTCCCATGATACACTTAACGAGAGTAGACTTTCCTTCTCCATTCTTACCCACAAATGCTACTTTTTCACCTCGTCTGATTCTGAATTCAGCATGGTCGAACACTTGATGGTCGCCGTAGGCTTTCCCTACATCTTCAAGGATAAGAGGGAAATCTCCGGAGCGTGGCGCCGGTGGAAATTTTAGTCTAAGACGGGAATTGTCTACTTCATCCACTTCAATCGGAACAATCTTTTCAAGTTGTTTGATTCTGCTTTGCACCTGAATAGCCTTGGTAGCTTGATAACGGAAACGCTCGATGAAGGCTTTTATGTCAGCAATCTGTTTTTGCTGATTCTCGTATGCTCGCATCTGCTGCGCTACGCGCTCCTTTCTCAATTCCGTATAGGGAGTATAACTTACCTTATAATCGTAAGCTTTACCACAAGAAATCTCAATTGTTCGGCGAGTTACATTGTCAAGAAAAGCACGGTCGTGGCTCACGAGCATTACAGCCTTGGCTTTAGTCTGTAAAAACTGCTCAAGCCATTGAATTGATTCAATATCAAGGTGGTTGGTAGGCTCGTCGAGAAGAAGAAGATCCGGCTTTTGCAGAAGAATTTTAGCTAACTCCACACGCATACGCCAACCTCCGGAAAATTCGGAAGTTGGACTATCGAAGTCTTCACGGTTGAAACCGAGGCCTATCAATGTCTTTTCCACTTCAGCCTCCATATTGTCGGCACCTTCCAACGATAGTCTGTCGTTAAGATATTCGATGTCTTCTATGAGTTTGGCATACGATTCGCTTTCATAGTCAGTGCGCGTGGCAAGTTGATTATTGAGATCATCAAGACGCGCCTTGTGTTCGTCTATGTGTGCAAAGGCCTTGCGTGCTTCATTTATGATAGAAGTGTCATCGGCAAGCTTCATCTGCTGAGGAAGATA
>CAMWQY010000068.1 GCA_947176355.1 uncultured Porphyromonadaceae bacterium | reverse complement strand
AACCGGGTAAGGGAGATTATATCCTAATTTTTATCTTAAATGAAAGAGCCGTGAAAAAAAAGAGGACGCACGAGCCGTGCGTCCATTACCGCAGGCAGGAAGGCCTGCTTTCCATATTACTTCATGTCTTTGGTGGCGCCATTGACTTTGAGGGCATCGTAGGCGCGTGCCGCTTTTTCACGTGCTTCTTCTACAGAGGCACCGCGGGCAAGGATCACACCCATGCGGCGATGTCCGTGTACCTCCGGCTTGCCGAATATGCGGAGTTGAGTGCCCGGCTCAGCAAGGACATTCTCAAGGTTGTCGAATTCTACACAGTCGGTGTCTCCTTCAAGTACGATCGCGCGCGATGCCGACGGACCATAGAAATCAATGGCAGGCACGGGAAGCCCGAGCACAGCGCGTGCATGGAGAGCAAATTCTGACATATCCTGAGAAATCATTGTCACCATACCGGTGTCGTGAGGACGCGGAGAAACTTCACTGAAGATCACTTCGTCGCCTTTGATGAAGAGTTCCACACCGAAAATGCCATAGCCTCCAAGAGCGTCGGTCACTTTCTTGGCAATCTCTTGTGCAGATTCAAGTGCTTTCTCCGACATTGGTTGTGGCTGCCAAGAGTAGCGATAATCACCGTCAATCTGGATATGACCCACGGGTTGGCAGAAGACGGTCCCTGACACTGTACGAACAGTCAGAAGTGTAATTTCATAGTCGAAATCAATAAAACCTTCGACAATAACACGTCCGGCACCTGCACGGCCACCTTCTTGAGCTTCTTTCCATGCGTGATCAATCTGATCAGGATTTTTGATTACACTCTGCCCATGTCCGGAACTGCTCATAATTGGTTTGACCACGCAGGGAATACCAATCTCTTTTACAGCTTCGTCAAATTCCTCACGAGTGGAAGCAAAACGATAGGGAGAAGTCTTGATTCCAAGTTCTTCGTGAGCAAGGCGGCGGATACCTTCACGATTCATAGTGAGCCATGCTGCACGAGCTGTCGGAGTCACGTTGTAGCCCTCTTTCTCGAGTTCGACAAGAGTCGGAGTAGCTATAGCCTCAATTTCCGGTATAATATGGTCGGGGCGTTCGAGCTCAACGATGCGACGTAGTTCATCGCCATCCAGCATATTGAATACATAGCATTTATGAGCCACCTGCATTGCAGGCGCATTGGCATATTTGTCGCATGCTATAACTTCTACGCCGTAACGCTGGAGTTCAAGAGCGACTTCCTTCCCAAGTTCACCACTTCCAAGGAGCATTGCTTTGCATCCCTTGGGGGTCATTACGCTTCCTATTTTTGACATAATTTTCGTTAATGCATAATTCATAATGCTTAATGCATAATCAATCTTAAGCTTCTCACCCCATCATGAATAAGCAATGTAGCTTAAAATCGCGCATCATACATTATATAGGTTTTCGTTTAAAATGCAAAATTAATGAATTTCGGCTATACGCACAAGCGCATTGGCAATTTATTAGATTAGATTTTATTTTGATGTTAATTTGAGGGAGGCTGGTTTGAGTCCTTTGGCTGTGGCTTTCAGAGTGGAGGCGCCTTTGCGGTCGGTGGATTTCACTATTGCCATGGCTCTTCCTTTCCAAGTCGTAGCTTTTGAGTCGAAATATGGGTCCGGGTCCTTAAGGAGCGCGTTTCCTGCGGCTTTCAGAGTAGCATTGCCGGAAACATTAAACTCTACCGGGAACTCAGCGTCTGGCACTACCCTACCCTCTGCATCTACTACTTCGACTACGACGTATGCGAGATCCTGATTATCTGCAGAGAGGGTTGTCTTATCCGGAGTGAGACGGATTGCAACGGGGTCGCCGGCTGTAGTCAACGTGAATGTTTCCACTTCATTTCCGGAGGCATCAATACCTGTAGCTTTCAACGTACCGGGTGCGTATGCCACCTCAAAGACAGCCATGCAATCTTTTGCTTCCCCTGCCTCCTTTTCTCCAATCAGAGTGTCATTAAGATAAAGACGCACTCTGGGATAACGGCTCATTACCTCAACTTCGATAGGCTTTCCTTCGTGTCCTTTCCAGTTCCAAGACTCCCATGTGGGCCATACGCTCCACATTGTAGTCTTGACTTCTCCATAATAGCCGTTAGGTTCGCGCACTGCCATATAGAGCTTATTATCATCGTTGTATAGCATATCGCGATAATGAGAAATTGGTTTACGCCAACCTGTAATGTCCACATCGCCACAGTAAGAGCCGTGCCAGGGCCACTGATAAGCCATCCACTGCTCTCCTTCGGTCTCTCCTTTATAGAAGTAACGTCCAAGTCCGGACTCTCCAAGATAATCAAGGCCGGTCCAAACAAAATCACATAAAATATATGGATTTTCCTTCACCTTGTGCCAGTTTGAAGCGGCATCACGCGGATAAGACTCTGTCTGCCACATCACACGCTGAGGACAACGCTCATGATCGCTCTCAGATTTGTGAATCATGTAATTATAGCCTACAATGTCGAGAACCTCAGCATGAGGGTCATAGATTTCCCAGTCGCTATCCCATGCACAGAGAGCCTCAGTCACCGGACGTGTCGGATCAAGACGACGACATTCATTGGCAAATTTTCTGGCAGTAGAGATTACGCCGATATGTTTACGTTCTATCACTTCGTTGCCGATGCTCCACGCAATGATTGAAGGGTGATTGCGGTCGCGACGAACCATATCTCCGACATCCTTCACACCCCATTCGTCTATCCAAAGGTGATAGTCATCGGCATTCTTCTGATCGCGCCATCCGTCGAAAGCCTCGTCAATTACCAGGATTCCCTGACGGTCGCATTCATCAAGGAATGCAGGGGAGGGAAGATTATGGCTTGTACGAATCGCATTAAACCCGGCTTCTTTCATAAGACGAACCTTTCTCGCCTCAGCTGCATCAAAAGAGGCTGCCCCAAGCATACCGTTGTCATGGTGGACACATGCCCCATTCAAGAGCATGGGCTTGCCATTGAGTATAAAGCCTTCTTCTGCGGAGTAAGAGACGGTGCGGATACCGAAAGTCTCCTTGACATCGTCGATCACCTTACCATTCTCTTTCAATGACAATTCAAGTGAATATAATGAGGGGGATTCAGGGCTCCAGAGTTTAGGTTTTTCCACATTTACATACCCAATCATACTTGAATTCTCTACCGGAAAATCAAGAGTTCCCACAACAGCACCTGAAGGATCAACTATCTTTGCATTTACATCAATTTTTTTATCCTTAATATCCCCATCGATATCAAACGAGAATCGTACGCCTGCATTATTCTCATTTGCCACCGGAGTAGAAATGAACAATGACCATGGAGATATGGCTACCTCCCCTGTCTTGATCAGACGTACATGACGGTAGATTCCGGAACCTGTATACCAGCGTCCGCTTCTGCCATGGGAACTATCCACATCCACCTCAATGGTATTCACACCAGCGTGGAGATAAGGAGTTATGTCATATATAACTGAGGAATAACCGTATGGACGGAAACCAACTTCTTGTCCGTTGACTTTTAGTGTCCAGCGCTCATATACGCCCTCGAAAAGAAGAGAATATTTCGAATCAGCGAGATCTTTGGCAGTGAGGTCAATCTTCTTCTCATACGTGCCCTTTCCTCTGATTACGAAGCCACCCTCATTGTGGGCAGATGCCTTGGCGTCGAATGGAAGCTCGATGCTCCAGTCGTGAGGAAGGTCTACAGTCTTGGTAAAGGGCTGCACCGTAGACCCTGAATCAGGTACGAGAGAGAAAGTCCAGCCATTGTCGAGGAGGCGGGACTCACGGGAAAACGCCGGGAAGGCGATGGAAGCGGCAATAGCCGCCATTAATAATTTGGATGTGTTCATAATGGTATTTTTGTATTACTTAGGACTGACGTCCTCAGCACAGTATTGAATTTCATTAATATTTGATTTCTGACCAGTTGGGAGGATTGACGCCAAGGAGGTGGCGGACGAAGAAGTCGAAACGTTTATGCTCGCCAAACGACTCGCCCATGGTGTGAGCTGCTCCTGGAATCACCACAAGTTCAAAATCTTTATTGGCTTTTATCAGCGCATCGGCAACTTGCATAGTCGATGCCGGGTCGACATTATCGTCGAGTTCACCGACAACCAACATTAACGGACGCGACAAGAGATGGGCATTTTCAACATTTGATGCTTCGATGTAGCTTTCATCTATAGGATAGCCAAGCCACTGCTCGTTCCACCAGATCTTGTCCATACGATTGTCATGGCAACCACAAGCGGAATATGCGGCTTTGTAAAATTCGGGATGGTGAAGGACAGCAGTCGTGGACTCCTGTCCGCCTGCTGAGGCTCCGAATATGCCTACACGATCTACATCCATATATGGATACTTCTCACCGGCTGCCTTTATCCATGCTATATGGTCTGGAAGACCTGCATCTACAAGATTCTTATAGCAAACGTTTTCAAACTCCCGAGATCGGAACGACGTACCCATTCCATCTACCATCACCACAATGAATCCAAGCTCAGCAAGCGCACTCATATTTCGGTTAAGACCGACGAATGATTTAGGCACGTATTGGTCGCCAGGACCTTGATAGATATATTCGATAACCGGATATTTCTTATTCTCATCAAAATTGGATGGACGATATATCACACCCCACATCTCAGTCTTGCCATCACGACCGGGAGCTACAAACACCTCCGGAGCCTTCCATCCGGCATCAACAAGAGCTGTCAGGTCGGCCTCAGCCACCCTCATCAATTCCTTGCCGGAAGATGCATCGCGCAGACAAGTGACCGGAGCGGTAGAGACGGTGGAATAAGTATCGACAAGGTAGGTGAAATCTGGGGAGAAAACGGCTCTATGATTGCCGGACTGGGGAGTAAGATCTGTCATTCCGGAGCCATCGAAATTTATCACGTAATAGCGGATGAAATATGGATCTTCATTCTTGTTGACTCCATTCGCCGAGAAATAGATCTTACCGTTTTTTTCATCGACATTCACTACATCGCGCACATACCAATCGCCCTTGGTAATCTGATGGGTCGGCTTGCCTGAAGCGCGATCATACATGTAAAGATGATTGTAGTTGTCGCGCTCGCTGCTCCATATTATGCGCTTCCCATCATCAAGATAATGGCGGAAGATGCGAGAATAATTTACGTATTTATCATGCGATTCCTCTATGAGGGGACGTACTGCACCGTCAGAAGCCGACATTTCAAGCACACTATAGTTTTTATGTCCGCGCTCATTATATTCAAAAGTTATAGCCTCGCTATCAGAGTTCCATAGAGGACCCCATATATCATATTGATGGTCGAATAGTTTTGTGTCAGGGATGATTACCTTATTAGTCTCTACATCAACTATGACAGGCATCTTAAAGCGAAGTTCATCACCGGGTTTTGCATATTCCTGCTTGTGAAGAATAGGTTGGCTTCCACGAGCAGGAGAAGACTCAACATAGTAAACAAAACGCTTTTCTACAGGGCGAATTTTATTTACTGCAAATTTCTTGCTGTCCGGCGACCAATATATATAGGAAGAGTAATAGTTGCCTAGAGTTCCGTCAGTGGTAAGTTGGGAAACTTGTCCGGTGGCTACATCACGCACAAAGAGGTTATTGTCGCGCACAAATGCAACTTTACTGCCATCAGGAGAAGGAACCGGGGGAAAATCTTTTTCCTCATCCACCACCATCCAGTGAGGCTGAGCGGGAGCTTCGGGTATCTCTCCCCTATCTACCAGATGATTCTTGCCGCTTTTGATAAATGTCCATGAGTGTCCGCCTCTGTTGAACCACAGGGTGTCAAGATTATCCGATACTTTAAGGTGCTCAATTCCAAGGCGATTAGCATCAGCGACAGCTATCCCCTTTGCCTCTAATTCTTTTGCCAACACTTTATGATCGAACAAAACGGAACGTTTCTGCCGCTTTGCATCAACAAGACTATACTCTTTCGAGCCATCCTGCTTTTCATCGACATACCAGAATTTGCCGGTATCGCCAATCCATTGGGGGTAGATTCTGGCATTCGGGACAAAACCGTTATTGTATTTTTCAGCGAGTCCGAATGCGCGGTTATAGTCTTCGAGCGTACCTTGCGCCATAGACTGAAACGAGAGAGCTATAGATGTGGCGAAGAGAAAAAAATGGGGAATTTTCATATTTAGCTGTTTTTAGAATGCAAAGATATATAAAATAATTGAGAATTGGGAATTGAGAATTGAGAATTATACTAATATTTTGGATTTAGAATTTTTATAGGATTGAGCATTTTGGGGTGTGAAATTGTTATAATGGAAGTTAATAACCTTTATCAATTGAAATATTATGAAAATATCTGATCGAGTAAGACACTTTTTCCACGTAGTGTCGAATGTAAGGCCTATCGTATGGATAGGGTCATATATAGCATTGATGCCAATTTTTGCTTTAATTTATTGGGCTCTTCCAGACGGACAGTTCAGAATCCCTGATGGTGCGGGGACAGACTTCGGTTCGTGGCTATATTATAGCATAGTGACTATCACCACCCTTGGTTTTGGCGATTACACTCCTGCTCACGGTTGGGCACAGTGTGTGACAGCAGTCGAAGTAATGTGCGGATTGACAATATTGGGATTTTTCTTGAATGCAGTGGGTTCGATGAAGTCTGAGATTGACGTCACTTCAGAGATTGAGAAACAGCGTCAGCTACATTCAGCTCAGGAAAAAGGAAAACTTATAAAGATGAGAGCGTTGCTATTGAAGCGACTTAACACGTTCATCTATAATTGTGAGAATAATGTATCGGAACAAGTCCTGACACGTTCGGCATTCAACATTTCACTTGCCCTTGACTCGCTACAGACACATGTCGACTTGACGGAATGGCCCGAACTTTTGGAAAATTGCTTTACTCTCGTAGCAGATTGCCAGATATTTACGGATGAAAGACAGATAGGAGAAACTTCCGACACTCCCAAGATAGATTTTACGAGTCAGGCTGCTGAGACAGCACGAAAGATACAGACATTGCTGTCTGAAATCAACGAGTAACAATCATAAATCAACGAATTGATATTTTTAAGGGGATTGATGATTGGGATTTGAGTATTTTTTGTTAATTTTGCATTGGAAAAGCGTTTTTACTTTTCCTTTGCAATTTTATTACCCAATAGACAATGCAAAACACATCAAAAGTTACTAAAGAAATGGCCCTCGAATACCATGAGGAGGGCAAACCGGGGAAGATAGAAATAGTCCCCACCAAACCATACGCATCACAGCATGACCTTGCGCTTGCATATTCGCCGGGTGTGGCATATCCATGCCTTGAGATAGAAAAAAATCCGGAGGATGCCTATCGCTATACCGACAAAGGAAATCTTGTAGGCGTCATCAGCAATGGCACTGCCGTATTAGGTCTTGGCGATATCGGTGCATTGGCAGGAAAACCGGTAATGGAAGGAAAAGCCTTACTGTTTAAGATATTTGGAGGTCTTGATGCATTTGATATAGAAATCAACGAGAAAGATCCGGAAAAAATCATACAGATAGTCAAGGCAATCTCGCCTACATTTGGAGGCATCAACCTTGAAGATATAAAGGCACCCGAATGCTTTGAAATTGAGACGCGACTGAAAGCGGAATGTGACATTCCGATAATGCACGACGACCAGCATGGCACAGCCATCATCTCTGCAGCCGGCCTTCTCAACGCCCTCAAAATCCAAGGAAAGAAGATTGAGGATATACGTCTTGTAGTGAATGGAGCCGGCGCCGCAGCCATCAGCTGCACACGCCTCTATGTCCAGCTTGGTGTAAGACGCGAAAATGTAGTCATGTGCGACTCCAAAGGTGTAATAAGGGCAGACAGGGGCAATCTTAATGATCAGAAAAAAGAATTTGCCACCACCCGAGATCTCAATACATTAGCAGAGGCAATGGTAGGAGCAGATGTATTCTTGGGGCTTTCCGTTGCAGACGTAGTGACTCCGGAAATGGTATTGTCGATGGCAGAAAAACCGATAGTGTTTGCGCTGGCTAATCCCAATCCGGAAATAGATTATAATCTTGCAGTCAAGACTCGGCCCGATATCATTGTTGCCACCGGAAGGTCTGATTATCCCAATCAGATCAACAATGTCATAGGATTTCCATACATCTTCCGTGGAGCTCTTGATTGTGGCGCTACAGGCATCAACGAGGCGATGAAGATAGCCGCAGTGCATGCCATAGCAGCCCTGGCAGAGCGTCCCGTACCGGCAGTTGTGGATGAGGCATACGGGATGAACAATATAAAATTTGGACGCGATTATATCCTTCCAAAAGCGCTCGACCCGCGTTTGCTTCTTTGTGTGGCTCCAGCCGTAGCTAAAGCTGCCGCAGAATCAGGTATTGCCAAACGTCCTATCACTGATTGGGACGCATATCAGGTGAGACTCCGCACTCTTATGGGCGACGACGGAAAGATGATGCGCAGGATTACCGAGATAGCTCGACAGAGACCTAAACGAGTGGTAATCTGCGAAGGCAATATGGACAATATGCTCCGCGCAGCCGTAAGAAGCCATCATGAGGGAGTTTGCAGGCCGGTTGTGCTTGGAAATGAGGAAATGATAGAGAAGCGTGCAGAACGTCTTGGCTTGTCGCTTAAAGGAGTTGAGATCATCAATCCTCGCCACGACCGGGAAATGGCGACTCGCGAACGCTACGCGAGAATTCTTGCAGAGAAAAAGGCTCGCGAAGGATTTTCCTACGATTTGGCACTTGACAAGATGTTTGAACGCTCTTATTTCGGCATGATGATGGTAGAGACCGGAGATGCAGATGCATGTCTATATTCATCATTTGCTGCCGGAGAGTCTGCTGCAAGCGACGTAGTATCGATCATCGGACTGCAGGACGGCTTCAGCCATTTCGCCACTATGCATATTCTGAATACCCGCAAGGGAACTTACTTCATTGCTGACACGGCAGTCAATCCGGATGCTGATGAGGCAGCATTGGTGGATATCGCCCGTCTTGCAGACCATACGGTAAGATTCTTTGCAACAGAGCCTGAGATTGCGATGCTTTCGTATAGCAATTTCGGATCTTCCAAGCATGAAGAGGCGACCATGGTGGCAAAAGCTGTAGCAGAGCTTCATGAGAAATATCCTGAAGTGAACGTGGATGGAGAGATGCAAGTGGAATATGCTATTGACACCGAACTTCGTGATCACACATATCCATTCAATACTCTGAAAGGCAAGAAAGTGAATACACTCGTATTCCCTAATTTGACTGCAGCCAATACCACTACACAAATGCTCCTTAGCATGGGTGTCGGATCGATCATCGGTCCTATTCAGATGGGATTGAAGAAGCCGGTCTACTTCACCAATAGCAATGCTTCAGAAAGAGAGATCATCGACTTGGTGACAATAGCGGCTATTGATGCTATCACTTTGGAGAAAAAGTAATAAGCTTTTATTAATGCATAATTCATAATTGTTCGTCTCTGAAATTCAGACAATAAAACATTTATGATATTATACATTTGATTTGATTGACTACTTAATTTTAATATTTCTAAAGTAATTTTCTTCGTTATGTATCAGAGACAAGTTACATTCAAAGAGGCAGTAGAAAGAGCACTCAAAGTGAACTACTGCAATTTCAGTGGCCGTGCTTCAAGGTCTGAGTTTTGGTGGTTTCAGCTGTTCGCATTCATTCTCGGGATTGTAGTTGAGATCGTATTTTGTTGGAACCAGAATGTCATGAGCATAGCAAGTGCTGTTGTTGGTCTTGCCCTCCTGCTTCCAAATCTTGGTATCGACGTACGTCGTCTTCACGACATCGGCAAGAGCGGATGGTGGATTTTCATCTCTCTTGTTCCTATCGTAGGTTGGATTCTGCTTCTCGTGTGGTATTGCAAAGACAGCCAGATGGAGACGAACGAATACGGCCCCGTGCCCAATGTCGTAGAATAAACTATCCACAGTTCATAAGGCGGCTAAATGCCGTTTAAAATGACAGACAAAGAAATTAAAAAATCCGATGAAAGCCTCGACTTTCATCGGATTTTTTAATTTGCGGAAAGACAGGGAACCTATCGCATCGCAAAAGTGTATTGATTATCAAATCATTAACTCTGCAAAATTGAAATGGTTAGCGTCTGGGTAGCGCATTTCAATCCAAAGATCTAATCTCTTGATAGAAATGAATTCACCAGCTTCTTTCCTTACTTAATAATACTTATAATGGTAGGAACAGAATTTTTCACATGGATACCAACTGTTCCAACATATTTGTCAATTTTACACTGATTTTCAATAAGAAAACTCGGACAATTGTCAATGGGTAACAAAAGGTTAACAAATACATTGATAACCAAATTGCCGCCCGCCTCTGCGAGCATTATCCGCAGCGCAAAGTTAATAAATTTTGTTCGATTCCACAATAGAGAAATTGTTAAAATTGGATAATATAGAAGTTCTCTTAATCAGTTCCTTACATACCAAAGCGGAAAGAGAATGGGCGGTCTTGGTTGGTTTCGGCGTGATGCCGTCTGAGGCGTTTGGAGCGAGTCCGGCACTACCTCATACCGCTTCCCGCCTATCTGCA
>CAMWQY010000067.1 GCA_947176355.1 uncultured Porphyromonadaceae bacterium | reverse complement strand
GTCCCATAATTGGCATAGACAGTCAGCTTCCCTTTCTTTCCAAGCCTCTCAGCAACTGCCCGTGCCAAAGCAATACCGCTTCCCACCGTCACAAAGTCAAGGTCTGCTGAATGCCTTCCAAGGAAAATATCCCTGACAAAACCACCTACCACATACACCTCAAGCCCCATCTCATCAGCGACATTGCCAATAAGACGGAAAATAGGATTCTGAAGTTTATCCTTAAGCATCTTTTGAGTCATGAGTCTGGTGATTGGAAGTATTATTTTCTTTATTACCTTGTTTTCGCTTATGTCTTCGTTGATTTCCAGATTTTCGCCCTGCAGTCTCTTGAACATTATTTTGCTCTTCCATCGGCTGCGCAGCATTTTCCCTCTTAGGATTACCCTTCTGAGGCAACTGGCTTTGCTTATGCTTGGATTTTTTCTTCTTAGCCTTGTCAAAGCGTGTCAAAGCATCCTGGTCGGTAAGGTCGATATATTCTCTTCTCTCTTCCACGTCTCCATCATCAAGCGCCAAAGTATCCGGCTTAATCCCCTGCTTGTTGAGAGCAATAATCTCAAATGCCCTTGAGGCAGGTATCACTGTCAGGTTGGCACCCATCTTCTTATCAGTGCTGTAAGTCAGTGTGCGTGTGAGGATATCTGTCTTGAAGAGGAAATAATCAGAATCCTTTGTCTGCAGGATTTCTTCCTTTGACGGCAATTGCTTGACAGCCTCTGCGTAAGCATCTATTTCAAAATTGAGACAACACTTGAGCTTTGCACATTGACCGGCAAGTTTCTGGGGATTCATCGAAAGGTCTTGCATACGTGCAGCCCCTGTGCCGACGCTCACAAAGTGGGTCATCCAGCTTGAGCAACATAGCGGACGGCCACATGGACCGATACCTCCAATGCGTCCGGTCTCCTGGCGTGCGCCGATCTGCTTCATCTCAATCCTTACCTTAAATTCTTCAGCAAGTATTCGGATGAGTTTTCTAAAGTCTACTCGCTCATCAGCGATATAATAGAATATCGCCTTGCTCCCATCTCCCTGATATTCCACATCGCCTATCTTCATATTGAGGCCAAGTTCCTCAGCAATGGCACGCGACTTGATCATCGTGCTATGCTCCTTGCTACGCGCCTCGTTGAAGCGTTCGATGTCGGAAGGACGTGCCTTTCTGAATATTTTCTTGAGGTCGTCGAGATTGTCGGGATCAAGCTTTGCCTTGACCATCTGCATTCTGACGAGAGGTCCGACCATAGTCACCTGGCCAATATCATGACCGTTTGCAGCTTCTACCGCAACGGTATCGCCAATTTCAAGACTGAGCTTCGAGGGGTTAAGGTAGAATCCGGCACGGGTGTTCTTAAACTGGACCTGCACCGCCGGGAAATCGGCTGAAGTGGATATATCGCCAAGCCAATTCGTGGCATATAGTTTGCCACGTGGCTCGCGGCGCCATCCCATCACCTTATGGGCTCCGCATTCACCGCAACCTTCACCGGATTCACCGACATCACCGACTTGGTTATCTCCGGGTGTACATCCGCCACCTCCACAACCTGAGTTGCAACCTGAATCGCAACCCGCGCAGTCCGTACAGTCAGGAATTGGAATCTTTTCTAATTCATCCATGCTACAGTACTTAATTATTTGGCGTATGCCACGGCACGAGTCTCGCGGATGACAGTTATCTTCACCTGTCCCGGATAAGTCAATTCATCCTGAATCTTCTTTGCTATATTAGCGGAAAGGCTTTCAATTTCCTCGTCAGATATTTTGTCAGCCCCTACTATGACACGGAGTTCACGTCCTGCCTGAATTGCGTATGTTTTTATCACACCCGGATATGAAAGGGCAAGCTGCTCAAGATCGTTAAGACGCTTGATGTAAGCTTCTACGATTTCGCGGCGGGCACCCGGACGAGCTCCTGAAATAGCGTCACATACCTGCACGATCGGTGAAAGAAGAGATGTCATCTCCACTTCATCATGGTGCGCTCCGATTGCATTGCAGATATCGGGCTTTTCTTTGAATTTTTCCGCAAGTTTCATACCGAAGATTGCGTGTGGGATCTCTGGATCGTCGTCAGGCACCTTGCCTATATCGTGAAGCAAGCCGGCACGGCGGGCCTTCTTAGGATTCAGACCAAGCTCAGCTGCCATGATGGCACAGAGGTTGGCTGTCTCTCTTGCATGCTGAAGGAGATTCTGCCCGTAGGAAGAACGATATTTCATCTTGCCTACCATTCTGATAAGCTCCGGATGCAGACCGTGAATGCCAAGGTCGATGCAAGTGCGTTTTCCGGTCTCATTGATTTCCTCCTCGATCTGCTTCTTGACTTTTGCCACCACTTCTTCAATACGTGCAGGGTGGATTCTGCCATCAAGCACAAGCTGATGGAGTGCCAGACGTGCAATTTCGCGACGAACCGGGTCAAAGCCGGAAAGCACTATAGCCTCCGGAGTATCGTCTACTATAATTTCAATTCCGGTAGCGGCTTCAAGCGCACGGATATTACGGCCCTCTCTACCAATGATACGACCTTTGATCTCATCATTCTCGATGTGAAATACAGTGACCGAATTTTCCACTGCAGCTTCAGTTGCCACACGCTGGATAGATTGAATCACGATCTTCTTAGCCTCTTTGTTGGCTGTCAACTTAGCCTCATCCATAATATCGTTGATGTAGCCCTGAGCAGCAGTACGGGCTTCATCCTTAAGACTTTCTATCAGGCGTTCCTTTGCTTCTTCAGCCGAAAGTCCGGAAATATGTTCGAGTTGCTCCTGTGCCTGACGATATAGATGCTCTACTTCCCCTTTCCGCGCCTCAAGGGTGCGCTCAAGATTCTCGGCATTGTTCATCCTTGTGTCAAGGCTCTGCTTCTGCGAGTCGAGTTCTTTCTTCCGACGATTAAGTTCATTCTGCTGCTGATTGAGCTGCATCTCACGCTGCTTAGCCCTTGCTTCCGACGACTGAGCCTTCTGCATTTTTGAATTTGCTACCCTCTCGGCATCAGCAAGAATCTTCACTTCCTGCTCCTTCGCTTCGATTATCTTCTTGTCTTTTATCACTTCAGCATCCTTGCGTGCCTCTTCGATAATCAAATGAGCCCTGCTATTGGCATTCTTTTTGCTCATCATGGATGCAGCGACATAACCTGCAACTGCAGCCACAACGGCTATGATAATCCATATTGCTGTTGTCATATCTTTACCTAAATAATATTGTTTTTTATAATGTTATTATTGTTTAAAATCAAAACCAGCCAAAACGGCAAAACCTTCCTGCATGACTGCCGGAAGGGAAAACGTAGGATATCTGCTGTAAGAAAAAAGCCAAAACCGTCAGAAAATGCCAAATTCTCCCGAAGGGAAATCGCTGTCCTGAGTCATTTCGTCGCCACTAAGCGCCGATAATTCCTTCAGCAGAGATTCGGCCTCGTCCAAATCTTTTTCATATCTTCCTTTAAGGAAGAAATAATAGGAGGCAAAATGATATGCCGCCATCGCCAGATAGGTTTTGGGCTCCTTATTGGGAATTTGATTGTTCAGTTCCCTCATATAGAGTTTAAGCTCTGTCTCAATCCGCCTTACATGGTCCTGCTGAGAAAATGGGACAGTAAGCGGAAATCGCACTTCGCCAATTTTGACTTCAATCTTTATTTTGGTTTCTTTTGAATCCATCAGCTGATTTCTGCGTCTTCCTTGAGGAGAGAGACGCATCTGTCTATTTTTGCGATCATCCGTTGTAGCCTTCTTCGCGCCGATATAAGGTGTTCGGGAGAGTCTGCAAGCCTATGCGATACGGTAAGGAAGTCAATTTCCATTCTCGCATTCTGGAGATCTTGTTTGCAATCGGCAAGTTGCTCTTTCAAAGATACATTTTCTTGCGAAAGCCTCTCAAGATCAGCCATTGCACGGTCTCGCTGGATAGCGATAGCCATAGCTTTCAGCCTTAATTCCTTTAGTATTTGAGCGAGTTGTCGGGCCATTGCCGGAAAAATCTTTACAAAGTTAATATATTTTTTGGAATTCTCCAAATAAAATCACCATTTGATTCCATTGAGTCGCGAAGATTGCTTATCGTATTTGATATCTTTCAAAAGCGATGACTTCACTGCCACATTGAAATTGAAGCTTTTATACACTCCAACAGGAATAATCGAACACGACATCGTGAAACAGTGCATATCTCGCGAAATGTTGCAATTCATATAGGCAATCTTATGAGCTTGGAAGTCATAGCTGCACGACATTGAGAAATTCCAATTCTTGGTAGGGCGGATATTGCCGGAGATGGAGAGATTCTGCGTAAACTTTCCTCTATAGTCCATCTTCTGATAGTCGAAGCCGCCTGCTATTCCCGAATAGTTGATCGAATAGTTGATGGAGAGGCTCCACGGACATTCCCAAGGGGTATATCCGTCTGCATCATTCTTTTTTTCTTCTTCCTGATTGCCTCTTTTCCGACGAGAAGGAGATGTATCGGCAAAAGATGATTCTTCTTCATCGTCATATTCTTCATCATCTAAATCACTTCGGTTGTTTTTATTTTTGTCTTTGTCTTTCGAATCCTTTTTCTTGAATGTGCTGTTGTTGAATGTATAACTGAAAGATGTACCCGTTGAGCTCAGTTTTACCCATCCTTTATGAGCCTGCCAACGCGTCTTGTTGACCCTTACAGGTTGTCCACTTGAGTTCAAGGCGTAAGTATATGGATCCCAAGTTGCACTAAGGTTCAAGTTAAAGCTTTTCGTCAGTCGAAGCAAGATTGAGGTGTTCAAATTACTCCAATTCATGGAGTCAGCCGCAAAGTTATAGCTCTGGCTCAAAGAAAGGTTTTCGATCAGTGAGATTTTCTTAACTCCGGTAGAGTCGCTGTCGCTCTTCACTTTCATCTCAAGATTGTTGGAAAGTGATAGGGAAACTGAGCTCGCCATGCCTTGACCGGGGCTTCCGAACACTCCATGCTGGAAATAGCTATATTTTTTAGTGATGTTCTGACCGGCATTGTTGGTATACGAATACTGCCCGTAGATGCCCCACATTGGAGCACTAAAGTCAGGAGTATAGTTGTATGAAAGGCTTGGAGTAAGGACATGGCGTATCATCTGCACCTTATCGCCAAGGAATTTCATAGGTTTGAAGAATCCGTATATCTTGGTATCCGCAGATAAAGAAGCGTTGAAATCAAATAAATTGTAAAACCCATAGCATGTATCTACCACTTCGGCGGAAGCATTTGGATCCCAAGCTCTTTTTATCTTAGACGTATACATACGGTCGGTCATAGTGATAGAAGGAGAGACATTGATGTATTTCAACACGGAGAATGTGGCTGATACTGGAACTGAGTGTCTGAAGCCGTTTCTCCAGTCTTTTATCAGACTCTTTTTGAAGAAGACGTTTTGTTGTGCTGTCAGAGAGTTCTGGAACTGTCCGCTATAGCTGAGTTTGATTTTCTCATACCATCTTTCAGCACCGGCAGCCTTTTTCCTTTTGAAGGGAGCCACTTGACCTAAAGTGACATTCAGGTTAGGGAAAGATACCGCAAGCGTTGAGTCCTGAGTACGTTGCGAGATATTGGTAGAGGCACTCGCCGCCCATTTAGTGCCCGGGAAGCGATATGTCATGTTGACTGTACTCGATTTAGTGTTCTCCGTAAATGAGTTGGAGTAATATGAATTGAGGTCATTTCGAGTATAGCCGGAAGTAGAGAAGTTGACTGAAGCCGAAAATGACATATTTGGATTAGCTTTAGTATCCATAGAGTGGCTCCACACTACCTGGAAGTTATGTTGCTTAGCATAGTCCGGCAGTCCCTTATCTCCCGTGATTGTAGTCAAATATGAGATGTCAAAAGAGCCATTGAATTTATATCTTTTCCTATACGAGGATCTGCCGGATAAGCCCCATGAACCTTTAGTATATATTTCTCCCGTGAGAGCAAGGTCGACATAATCACTGAAAGCGAAATAATATCCACCATTTCGTGCATAAAATCCTCGGGTGTAATCATCGCCGAATGTCGGGAAAATGATACCTGAAGAATATTCCTTACTGAAAGGGAAATAACCGAAAGGAAGAGCAAGAGGGAGAGGCACATCGGCAACCACCATATATACCGCGCTGGTCACTACATCTTTTCCCGGACGCATTTTCCCTTTTGTAAGTTTAAAATAGAAGTGAGGATGATCGTGCTCGTCACAAGTGGTATAGATTGCGTCTTCTGCAAAGAAGCTTCCATCTTCCATTTTTTTCGACCTGCCTCCGGTAAGATATCCTTCACCTTGCTCGGTTATGATATCAGTGATGAAGCCACGTTGATTCTTAAAGTTATACGACATTGTCTTTGACTCGTATGTGTCGCCCCCATCTTGGAATACAGGTTTACCGACAAGTTCACCTACACTATCTAATCTACCTTGGGCATAGACAGTAGTGGAGTCCATCACCATCTTGATCTCATCGGCATTCAGTTTAAAGGTGCCATATTCCACGTCGCCATTTCCATAAAGGAATGCGAGATTTCTTCCTAAAAGCACCACTGAATCAGTTGCAGAGAATGCTACGCTATTGTCAATGTCAACTTTTTCTCGGTTGATACGAGTCATGACAGTACGGTCTTCAGTGATGGTGTCAACATCTTCCACATCTATGCTGTCAGTCCTCTCAAAAATCGTAGTGTCCGAGTCTTCAGTGATTATTGAGTCGCCTATAATTTCAATTTTATCATTGATAAGTCCGCCAATGGAATCTTTAGGGGCATTGTCAGCTGCACGGCTTTTCATGATCTCTCGCAGGACTTCGCTTCCCATTGGTTTAATTCCTATGAGGCTATCATTGTCGGGAAGGTTTGTGGCGATTACTTCCGGCAATTGCGGTTCATCCCCACCGGATGAATCCGACAGGGAGAATAGGTCGCTTCTGACTGCTTTTTGCGATGCCGGCTGTGCAAGCACCAAAGCAAGAAACGACAACACAATCGATATTAAGAAAAATCGTCGCATAATACGCGACAAAATTACAAAAAAAACTTGACATTCCCCTCCTCTTTAACATAAAATAAGTAAAAACTTCCTAATATTGACCATATCATTCCCCCAATACTAAAACAAAAACCCCAGACCGAAGCCTGAGGTAATATTTAGTATTTAAATTTCTATATTTAGAAAGCTGCGATGCAAAGATTTGTCAACCATATCCAAAGAGGACAGAATCCAATGAAAAGAATTACTGACAGTGTCAATGATGACGTACCTGTAGCAACGTATGTGTCATACTCATCGGCAATAATGATACCTGAGAAGGCTGGTGGAAGCGCTGCTGCTACGACAAGCATCTTCAAGTTTAGTGGATCCATCTTGAATAGAAGACCGAGGATCAATACTACTGCCGGCATCATGATCATCTTCATGATTGAGCCAAGCACAGCCTGCCAGTTGATCTGGATCTTGATGGCTGAAAGTGTGATACCTGCTGAGAATACTGCCATTGATGCATTTGCCTTAGCGATAAGGTCGAAGGAAGGGCTAAGTTCTTTAGGCCATGGAATTCCAACTACTACCCAAATCACTGCCAAGATTGGCGCCCATGCTACCGGCTGCTCAAGTGCATGCAGCACCGGTTTCCATGCGCTCTCCTTTTTTGTCGAGCCCGGATTTTGCTTCTCCAATGATGCATTCATCAATGAAAGACCTACCGGAATACCTATTGCATTAACAACGATACCTACGATTGCAACCACGAGGGCTACGGATGGAGAAGTACCAAAGATAGGCTCAAGAACCGCAAAACCAAGGAATCCGATTGTCGGAGAACCACTGATCAAGGCTGAAACGGCTGCATCCGCACCTGTATTTTTCTTAAAACAATATTTGAATACAAAATACACAATCATAAAACAGGCCATGATACCTATAGTCGACACAATAGTCAGCTTGATATCTTTCACAAGATCCGCGCGGGATGCCTGTACGATTGATACGAACAAGGCTGCAGGCAATGCGAAGTCGAGCACGACCTTGTTGAATTTCTTGGCGTCTTCACCTGAGAACGCCCCTTTCTTTCCGGCAATAAAACCTGCCAGCATAACCACTATGATAGGGACAATGGCGTAAAGAATAACGTGCGATATATCCATAGTAGAATTAATTTATAAGGTTCATAATAACTATTTTAATAATAAATATCGGCTGCCTTTAAGGTTACCCCGAAAGGCAGCCGACTAATGTATCGATAATCAAAAGTTAATTGGAACCGGAATTCTCAATTCAAAAATCTAAATTCTAAATTCTCAATTATTACACTGTATACTCAATCAGAGGAGCCGGATTCAGATATCCGATATGTCCGCTCTCTGAGCCTGAATTGTCAGCAAGCTGAACATCGATCAAGCAAGGTTTGCCGGAAGCAATTGCTTCTTCAAGCGCCTTCTTAAGATCAGCAGGATTATCTACACGATAGTTGTTTGCACCGAATGCCTCACCGATAAGGTTATACTTGGCGTTGATGTCAAGGGTTGTAGGTGCAGGAGCATCACCACCTGATGGGTTGACACCGATACCATTGTAGATACCACCATTATTGAAGATCACTACTGTCACAGGAAGTTTGTAGCGACAGATTGTAGCAAAGTCCATTCCGGAGAAGCCGAAGGCTGAGTCGCCTTCCACTGCTACAACTTTCTTGCCTGTAGCAACTGCGGCGCCGATAGCAGAACCCATACCCATACCCATAATTGACCATGATGCACAGTCAATACGATGACGAGGCAAGAACATATCTACAGAATCGCGTGTGTCATCAAGAGTATTGGCACCTTCGTTGACGAGAATCACATCAGGATTGGATTCCAATACAGGTTTCACTACTGAAAGTGCTGTCCAGTGTGTCATCGGCATCAGGTTGGCAGCATCTGTCAGACGGGTTGCAAACTTAGCATTCTTCACTTTAGATTCTGCTTGAAGTGATGATAGCCACTGAGGATCAGCCTGCATTGTCTTGCCCTTCATTGCGGCAAGGATCATATCGAGTGAAAGTCCCATATCGCCTACTACCGGAGCTGCAATTGGAACATTGCGGTCGATCTCCTTAGGTTCGACATCGAGCTGAATGAATTTCATCTCAGGATTCCATTTACCCTTACCGAAAGATAGCATCCAATTGATACGGGCTCCGATCACCATTACTACATCCGACTTCTCCATGATAGTCGAACGACAACTCAATGCGCTGTATTCGCCGTTGTCAGGCATAAGGCCCTTTGCCATAGACATTGAGAGATAAGGAATCTTGTAAGTCTCGATGAGTTCTTTGATCTTATCGTCTACCTGAGCGTATGCTGCTCCCTTGCCAAGAAGGATGGCAGGACGCTTAGCTGAAGTAAGAATCTCAACCGCACGGTCGACTGCACTCTGAGTAGGAGCTACCGGAGAAGCAATATCTACAGGTGAATAGAACAATTTTTCAGCTTCAGAAGCATCCATGATCTCGCCAAGAGCTGGCGTTGTCATATCAATATATACGCCACCTGGACGACCACTGACTGCAGCACGGTATGCGCGTGCTACAGCTGCCGGAATGTCCTTAGCATGTGAGCATCGGAAAGCTGCCTTTACGTATGGGCGCGCTGCGTTAAGCTGGTCGAGCTGTTCGTATGTACCCATATCCATATCTACCATAGTAGGATCAGAAGCACCTGAGATCTGGATCATCGGATAGCAGTTTACTGTTGCATTAGTGGTGGCTGTCAGACCATTTAGGAAGCCAAGTGATGAAACGGTAAGAAGTACACCCGGCTGTTTTGTAAGATAACCATGAGTAGCTGCTGCCATACCGGCTTGCTGCTCGAAACGGAAACCATAATAGTTGATTCCGATTTTCTGCATTGCGTATGCTGCTTCGGTGACAGGAATGCCTACAAGGCCATACACGTCCATAAGTCCAAGACGCTTGAGGCTTTCTGCGAGTATATACATGCCGGTCACCTGCTCAGGAAACTTTGGAGTTGTGGACTCGGCCGATTTTGTTGCTGTATTTTCCATAATACTTAGATTTTAATTAATTATATAGTGGTTTAGTTATTTATGTTTTCATGGATTCTCATGGGTTCACATGGTATCATATGATTTATTAAATTGATTTTTTAAAGATTCAGGTCCTTAAGGAATCCCCTTAAAGACCTGATCTAAAAGTGATTTCAATTATTTTGCCGGAGCGGCTGCCGGTTTTGGCATCGGAGCTGTAGTTCCGTTAGCCTTCATAGCTGCCTGCTGTTCTGCAGTGTATCCAAGTGAAGTAAGGATTTCTTCCGTATTTCCACCAAGTTCAGGAGCCGGACCGTAGGTAGGCTGATAGTTGCTCAAAGTAAATGGACAACCTACAGTTACGAATTCACCGATTTCTCCACCCTGATTGATGCGGACGAGTGTGTTGCCGTCATAGAGGCTCTCATCTGTCATAATTTCCTTTGTTGACAATACCGGACCTACCGGCACTCCATACTTAGAAAGGATTTCAGTGACCTCATACTTGGTCTTGTCTGCAGTCCAAGCACCGATACGTGCGTAGATTTCCTGTTTGTGTTTGTCACGCGCATCAGCTGTGTTGAAGTCAGGGTTGG
>CAMWQY010000066.1 GCA_947176355.1 uncultured Porphyromonadaceae bacterium | reverse complement strand
GTAAAGGTCAATTCAAGGACCACTGTCAATGTAGAGATGAAGACTGAAGATTCTACACTCGACGAACTCGTTGTGGTAGGCTATGGCCAACAGAAGAAAGCTTCTGTAGTAGGTGCCATCACCCAGACTTCCGGTAAGGTGCTCGAACGTGCCGGTGGTGTGTCAAGTGTAGGTGCTGCACTGACGGGTAACCTTCCCGGTGTGATCACCATGGCCTCTTCCGGTATGCCGGGTGAAGAAGACCCGCAGATCATCATCCGTTCTGCTTCTACGTGGAACGGCAGCGACCCTCTTATCCTCGTAGATGGTATCGAACGCGATATGTCATCGGTCGATATTTCTTCCATTGAGACCATCTCAGTGCTAAAGGATGCTTCTGCTACTGCTGTATATGGTGTGAAAGGTGCTAATGGTGTGATCCTCATCACTACCAAGCGTGGTACAGAAGGTAATGCTGTTGTAAGCGTAAAAGCTAATATGACTGCGAAGGTTGCTTCAAAACTCCCTAAGAAGTATGATGCATACGACACTTTCTATCTGATGAACAATTCTATCGAACGTGAAGCTGCAATCGAACCTAAGGGTTGGGGTAACTACACTCCGGTAGCTATTATCGATAAATATCGTCATCCTGCCAACATGGAAGAGTGGGACCGCTATCCAAATACTGACTGGGAAGACGCTCTCTTTAAGAAGACCGCAATGTCTTACAATGCTTCCGTATCGGTTTCCGGTGGTACTAAGCTCGTGAAATACTTCGCAGCTGCAGACTTCACTCACGAAGGCGACCTTTTCAAGCAGTATGACAACGGACGCGGATATTCCACAGGTTTCGGCTACAACCGTATCAACGTTCGTTCGAACCTTGACTTCAGCCTTACCAAGACCACTCAGCTTACGGTGAATCTCTTCGGTTCTAATGCTACAAAGAAGACACCGTGGGACTACAACGGTGATGGAAATTCATACTGGGGTTCCGCTTATAAGTCAGCTCCTGATGCCATGCGTCCTATTTATTCCAACGGAATGTGGGGCTGGTACGCACCACGCGATGCCGACGTGCCTAACTCAGTGAAGATCCTTGCCCTTGGTGGCGACAAGACATCTACTAACACCCAGATCAATACTGACATGGCTCTCGTGCAGAAACTTGATATGGTGACTAAGGGCTTGAGTTTCCGTGCCAAGTTGGCGCTTGACTACAAGTTCCTTGAGAACAATAGAGGTATCAACGACCAGTATCATGAAGGTCAATTATATTGGGTAGATCCCAATGATGGATCAGTACAACTCAAGGCTGCCGAACCTACTACAGGCCTTGATGTAACTGTCAACCCCATCCTTTGGACCAATCAGGCCGGTAGCGTAGATGTGAACCAAACTTTCAGAAGACTTTATTATTCGTTCCAATTTGACTACAATCGTTCGTTTGGTAAGAACGAGGTCAGCGCTCTTGCTCTTTTCAGCCGTGAAAAGACCACTTGGGGAAGCAGTTTCCCTGTATATCGTGAAGACTGGGTGTTCCGTTTGACTTACAACTGGGATTACCGTTACTTTGCCGAGTTCAACGGCGCATACAACGGCTCAGAAAAATATGGTCCAAAGAACCGTTTCGAGTTCTTCCCTTCAATGTCGTTGGGTTGGATGCTCTCTAACGAGCCTTTCATGGAATGGGCTCGCCAAAACAATGCGCTCACTACATTCAAGATACGTGCATCTATCGGTAAGGTAGGTGATGACAGTGCAGGCGGACGCCACCTTTATCAGACTCAGTACGGCTATGGCGGAAATGCGCTGATGGGTACAATAAATCCTCAGAACTCACCTTATACTTTCTATACCATTTCGCGCATCGGCAACGAGAACATTTCTTGGGAAAAGGTGACTAAGAAGAATATCGGTATCGATTACTCGTTCCTTGGCGGTATGTTTGCCGGTTCAGTTGATTTCTTCCAGGATCACCGTACTGATATCATCCTTGTAGGCAACCAGCGTACATCCATTCCTTCTTACTTCGGTGCTGAGGCTCCTACAGCTAACATCGGTATCATGGATAGCAAAGGCTACGAGCTTGAACTCAGATTCAACAAGAATATCGGCAAAGATATGCGTGTATGGGCAAATCTCAGCATGACTCACGCTTCAAATAACATTAAATTCCGTGACGACCCAGCCCTTAAACCGGCTTATCAGAAATATGAAGGACATGAATGGGGACAGGTGACAAGTTATCTTGATAATGGAAACCTTGCTACTTGGGATGATGTCCTTGGAAGTACAGTATGGAACACAGGCAATGAAAACAAACTTCCGGGAGACTACGACATAATCGACTTCAATGGTGATGGTGTGATCAACACCGAGGATAAGGCTCCTTACGGATATTCTACAACACCGCAAAACACTTACAATGCTTCAATAGGCTTTGAGTGGAAAGGATGGAGCATCTTTGCTCAGTTCTATGGAGTATCCAATGTGATGCGCTACGTGAAGTACCCGACATTCCGCTCTACTGCTCATGTGGCATACGATGAGGGCGAATACTGGACTCCGTTCAATAATGCCTATATTCCACAGCCTCGTTGGGCAAGTACTATTGACGAATGTGCAGACGGAACAAGATATCTGTATGACGGTTCTTACGTGCGACTCAAGAATGTTGAGATTGCCTATAATTTCCAAGGCAGATGGATGGCTAAGGCCGGCATCAAGAACCTCCGTCTCTATGTCAACGGCAACAACCTCTTCATGTGGACTAAGATGCCGGATGACTGCGAACGTGGTAGCTCCGGCGACGGTGTATATCCTTCGTTCAAACGTTTCAACGTCGGTCTCGAACTTAGCTTCTAATCGAAGAGAAACGAAGATTTTCAAATAATTCAAGAAATTCCAAAATATGAAAATTTCTAAATATATAATAATGCTGACTGTGGCTGCCGCATCGCTCGGTGTGTCTTCCTGCACCGATTACCTTGATAAGGCACCTAACAGTGATATAGCGGAGACGGTCCCTTACCAGAACTTCCGGAATTTCCAGGGGTTTGTGGAAGAGATGTACAAACGAATACCTCTGATTTCAAACAGCCAATATCATTGCTGCTTCAACTACGGAGAAGAAGAATATTGGGAACCACAGGAGCTCCGTCTTTTCGCCCGCAGTGTTGACTACGGTGATTTCTGGGGTTATACAAATCTATTGTATACTTATCCAAACTGTTATACAGGAGGAGATGGCGATAAGCACAATGAACGTATTGCCGCTAACTTATGGATGAACTCATGGTATGTCATCAGGAAGGCGAATATCGGCCTTTCCCAACTTGACAAGCTTGTAGATGCCACTCAGGAGGAACGCAATCTGATAGAGGGTCAGCTGTATTTCTTCCGTGCATTATTCCATTACTTGGTGATGGAATGGTGGGGAGGAATGCCATATATCGACCATGTGATAGGACCGGATGAGCAGATCAGGCTTCCTCGTGAGACCTGGCAAGCTTGCGCTGAAAAGTGTGCGGCAGATTTCCAGAAGGCCGCCGATTTGCTTCCCGTAGACTGGGATGCCACTGCAGCCGGCAAGGCTACACTCGGCAACAACAATATGCGCGCCAACAAAATCATGGCCCTCGCTTATAAAGGTAAGGTGCTATTATGGGGCGGTAGCCCACTTATGAACTGGGATTCGCATGAGCGCAACAATGCTTACGCTGTCTATGACGAGGACTTCTGCAAGAGAGCTGCTGATGCCCTCGGTGAAGCTCTTAAGATCACTGAGGAGACCGGCAGATATTCACTTCTTCCGATAGATCAATTCAACGATCTCACAGTTGTCTATAAGTCAAAGGCTGTCCCTGGTGGCACAGAGGCTATTCTTCATGAGAACCTCAATGGCTTCGGCGGTCGTTGGGGCTGGAACATGAACACAGACTTCCGTCCTCAGACTCATTTGAGTGCCGGTATCAAATGCTGGCCTACTGCCAACTACTCCAACTATTTCGGTATGGCTAACGGATATCCTATTCAGGATTCAGCAGTCAAGGATAAGGAGTCAGGTTATGATCCTGAATATCCCTGGAGCAACCGTGACCCACGTTTCTATAAGACGTACGTAATCGACGGTGAGGTGTGCGGAGAAAACAAGCTTACCGAAGCTACTCTTTATACAGGTGGTGCTGACCGTGAGAAAGCTAATCCTTCGAAAGGATGTTACACCGGTCTATTCAATGCTAAACTCAGTCTAAAGAATACCGATTGGGATAATTGTCGAAATGACTGGATGTGCGTCCTCTCTTTGATGCGTCTCGCCGATGTTTACTTGCTATATTCGGAAGCTACAACTGTTGGATATGGAGTTAAGCAGACTGCACCAACCTATTCCAAAACAGCTGAAGACGCTCTTAATGTAGTCAGGGATAGGGCAACGGTAGCACATGTGCTTCCGAAATTCACTGACACCAAAGAGAACTTCCTGAGTGAAGTGCGTCGTGAGCGTGCAGTCGAGCTTGCATTCGAGGGAATGCGTTTCCACGATCTTCGCCGCTGGATGCTTCTGACTCAAAGACCATACACCCTCAAGACAGGATTCCAGTTTGACCGTGGTCCCGGCTTTACTCAGGGCTCAACTGAAAATCAGGTGCTCAATCTTCGTGAAGAGGTTTTGCGTGAACGTAATTATACAAAACGTCACTATTGGCTACCGCTTCCCAATAAGAATGACACCTACCTATATGAAGGCTTTGAGCAGAACCCCGGCTGGTAATAAATTCGTCTCACTTTTTTACAAGAAACAACAATGAACACTAAATTTCATATAGGCATTACGGCGCTCGCCCTGTCGCTAAGCAGTTTCCCTGCTTTCGCGCAGTCTGAGTCGCAAGACAGCCTGGTAAATATTGCTTTCGGAAAGATCGACAAGAGAGACGTAATTTCAGCCGCCTCGTTTGTCAATATCAACGAATTGAGCAAAAAGAACGCCAATGGCAGCGCACTCGCTGATGTGTCGACTCATGTCGGAGGCTACAACGGTAATATATGGGGTCAAGGTCCACTTGTACTTGTCGATGGTGTGCCACGCGATGCATCGCTCGTCAAGGCTTCTGAAGTGGAGAGCGTCTCAATTCTGAAGGACGCTACTGCTGTGGCTCTCTACGGCAGCAAAGGTGCCAAGGGGGTTGTGCTTATCACTACGAAGAGAGGTCAGGAGTCTCCGATGCACATCGACGTACGTGCAAATGTAGGAGCTTTGCTTCCCAAGGCATATCCAAAGTATCTTGATGCCGCAACATACATGAACCTTTACAATGAGGCATGCTTGAACGACGGCAAGTCACCGCTATATGACCAAGCGACTATCTACAACACAGCTATGGGCACTAATCCATACCGCTATCCAGATATGGATTTCTATTCGTCAGACTATCTGCGTGATTTCGTCACAACTGCCGATATCACAGGCGAGGTATATGGTGGTACAGAAAAGACAAAGTATTATCTCAACTTGGGTCTCGACTATACCAACGACCTTGTCAAATATGGTGAGCACCATAAGTCGAATTCTTTCAATTTCAATGTCCGAGGCAACGTCGATATGACAATTGTCAAGTGGCTCACCGCTGCTACCAACGCCGCAATAATCGTAAGTGATAACTATAGCGGACGCGGAAACTTCTGGGGCGACGCCGCTTCCCTGCGCCCCAACTGGTTCTCTCCTTGGCTGCCCGTCAGCATGATGGATCCGAACAATGCCGGTATGCAGGATTTCGTCAATACAAGTACACATCTTATTGACGGACAATATTTGCTTGGCGGTACTACTTCCAACCAGACAAATGCTTTCTCTGAAGCTTTGGCAGCCGGCTATACCCGTCAGAAATACCGCAAGTTCCTTTTCGATCTAAACCTAAATGCCGACCTTTCAAGCTTGACCAAGGGCCTTTCTTTCAAGGCTTCTTTCAGTGTCGACTATAATGCTCATTATTCAGAGGCTTACGCTCAGTCGTATGCAGTATATCAGCCTACTTGGGGAAATTTCAATGGGCAAGACGTGATAGTTGGTCTCAACAAGATCAATGAGGACAAGTCTTCTACAAATGAATATGTAGGTCAGTCCACATATCATCAGACCATGATGGGAACCCTTCAGTTTGACTACACCCGCTCGTTTGCAGATGCTCACAATGTCAATGCGACTCTTCTTGGTTGGGGCTATCAGCAGCATTTATCTGCTGACGACGGACACTCGGGGGAAGGTGGCTACCACCGTCCGAGCAACTTAAATGCAGGTCTCAGAATTAATTACAACTACAAGCATCGTTATTATGTAGACTTGACCGGTACTGTAGTGCATTCATCCAAGCTTCCTGAAAAGAAGCGCAATGCCTTCTCTCCGGCTGTCTCAATCGCTTGGAATCTCGCTGAGGAGAACTTCATGGAAGGATCTCGCTCATGGCTTGACAATCTGAAAATAATGGGTTCGTATGCCAACCTCCATCAGGATATCGACATCAATGACTGGTATCTTTACAAGGCAGACTATCAGTTCTCACCATCAACCGGTTGGTATCAGTGGGCTGACGGCACTGTAGGTGGTTCTACTTCCACTTCAAAGCGTGGTGCAAATGATGAACTTTCATTTATTACCCGCAAGGAATTCCGTGTAGGTCTTGACGCAACTCTCTTCAACGGACTCGTAAATGTGAATGCTAACTGGTTTAACCAGACTACCAACGGACTGCTTACTCAGGGTGCAAGCACAATCTACCCGTCGTTCTATAACTCAGGTATCGGTAACTTCCTTCCTTACATCAATTACAATAAAGATGAGCGTACCGGTGTCGACTATACTGTCAACATCAATAAGGAATTCGGCGACTGGAAATTCTCTCTTGGTCTCGTAGGCATGTACTATGATTCGAAGGCTAAGCTCCGTGACGAAGTTTGGGAAGAAAGCTATCTCTATCGTCAGGGTCATGCTCTCGACGCTTCTTGGGGATATGTATGCGAAGGACTCTTCCAGTCTGAGGCTGAGATCGCTTCTTCTCCGAAGCAGTCGTTTGGTGGTACAGTCCGTCCCGGCGACCTCAAATATAAGGATATCAACGGCGACAATGTCATTGACTCCAAAGATCAGGTAGACCTTGGCAAGATGGGATGGAGCTCTTCTCCATACGTATACGGACTCAACCTTACAGCTCAATACAAGAAGTTCACTCTCTATCTTTCAGGTACAGGTGTCAGCGGTGCCAAGTTCTACAAGAGCGATAGCTACTATTGGCTACGTGGCACAAGCAAATTCTCTGAAATGGCGCTCAACCGTTGGACTCCCGAGACAGCTGCAACAGCAACTTTCCCACGTCTGACTACAGAAAATGGCGACAACAACTACCAGAACTCAACTTTCTGGCTTGCGAAGGGGGATTGCTTCCGTCTTGACAATCTTCAGCTCACTTATGATATCATTCCTAAGAGCAGTTTTATCAACGGTATCAGTGTCTATGCAGGTGCTTACAATCTCTTCACTATATCTAAGGAGCGTGCGCATCTGGAAAGAAACATCGGTGGTGCTCCTCAGTTCCGCACTATCTACATAGGTTGCAAACTTAATATGTAATTTTTGAATCAGTATGAAAAAGATATTATATACTCTCTTGGCAGTAGCTTCGCTCGGGTTCACAAGCTGCGACGACCTCTGGGATCCTGCCAGGCAGAATTTCAAGGATCAAGGCCAGATGGACTCGGAACCTGACTACGCGATGGGTTTCCTCACTAGAGCATACAGCGCTCTCTCCGGCTACTATACCAATACTGAATATGCTACCGATAATGCTGTTGTCAACCAGAATAGTGAAGGTTTCCGCACTATGGCTACCGGTGGTTGGACAGCTTCCAGTTGGACAGGTATCAACGAATGGGGCGGAGCGTATACCGGAATTCAATATATCAATCAGGTTCTTCCCAAAATCGATGAGGTGGAATGGAGCTCCGATCCGGAGCGTTGCAAAATGCTTGCACTTCGTCTTCGTGGTGAAGCATACGGATTGCGTGCAATTCTTCACTATCAAATTCTGAAGGCTCATGCCGGATATGATGCAGCAGGTAATCTACTTGGTGTCCCCTATTTGGAAAGCTATCTCGATGCCAAGGATGATATGAATGCAGCAATGGTGCGTCCATCTTTCAAGGATTGTGTAGATAAGATTAAATATGACTTGAATCAGGCTATCGACATTCTTCCTCTTGATTATGAGGATTTAGCAGAAGTCCCGGCTAAATACACTCAGTATACAACTGATGTGGCTATCTATAACCGCACAATGGGAGCTCACTTCCGTCAGCTCGTCAGCGGACGTATCGCTCAAGCTTATCTGTCCCGCCTGACATTGTTGGCAGCAAGCGACGGTTTCGGAAACACAGTTTCTTGGGCAGATGCTGCAAAGGCAGCTGCTGATCTGCTGAATGAGAACAATGGCGTTGCAGGTGTGAAAGCAGGTTCATACGAATATTATGCCGCAAGCATAGCCGATAAATTGAAAGAGGGTATAAACCCTGCAGAGATCATCTGGCGCGAGAATTTTGCTGATAATAACAGTACAGAATCTGAAAATTTTCCTCCAAGTCTCAATGGTAACGGCAGAATGAATCCATCCCAGAATCTTGTGGATGCATTCCCTGCTGTTAGTGGTTATCCAATCAGTGTGGCTGACGACTATGATGCTGCAAATCCATACGCAAACCGCGACCCACGCTTTTATGCTTACATTATTTATAATGGCAGTACTAAAGTGGGTGTAAACAATGCTACAATTTCTACAGTCACCGGTACTTCTGACGGTATTGGAGGAGTTGAGCAGCGTTCTTCACGCACCGGATACTACATGAAGAAGCGTCTTCGTATGGATGTGAACTGCACTGCAGGTTCTACCACCACTAAAGCTCACTATAATCCTCGAGTCCGCTACACTGAGATTTATCTCAATTATGCTGAGGCAGCTAATGAGGCATACGGTCCGAAGGCTGACGGTGGAAATGGTTTCTCAGCATACGATGTGATCAAGGCTATCCGTCAGCGTGCAGGTGTAGGTGCTTCGAATGGCGATTCATATCTTGAAGAGTGTGCAGCTTCCAAGGAGAAGATGAGAGAGCTTATCCGCAACGAACGCCGTATCGAACTTTGCTTCGAAAACTCTCGTTTCTGGGATCTTCGCCGTTGGAAACTTAACCTCAATGAAACCGTAAAAGGTATTGAATGGAATGCAGATGGAACTTATAGGATATTTGATGTAGAACAGCGTGATTTTGAAGACTATATGGCATATCCTCCGATTCCTCAGTCTGAAATCCTCAAATATAGCAATCTCCAGCAAAATAACGGCTGGCACTAATACAGCAATAATATTATGAAACATAAATTTTTAATTCCAACATCAATAGCTGCATTGGCACTTTTGGCTGCTTGCGAAAACGGAAACCATGAGTTCCCTGATTTCGACTACCAGACAGTATACTTCGCCAATCAGTATGCTATGCGTACTCTCGAACTTGGAGCAGATGAATTCGTCGACCTGACTGCTGACAATAATCACGATGCCTTCATAGTCGCTGCATGGGGAGGAGGCTATTCGAATAAGAAGAATGTGCTTATCGACTATGTCGTAGATCCTTCAATTGTTGATGGTTTCTATTTCAAGGATTCCGATCAGCTTGTAGAAGTAATGCCTACAGATTATTATACTCTCGAGTCTGATAAAATCAGTATTCCCAAAGGGAGCAACAAGGGTGGAGTGAAAGTTCATCTTACTGATAAATTCTTTGCCGACCCTAAATCTGTAGGAAACTGCTACGTGATACCTTTGCTTATGACAGACGTATCAGGTGCCGACAGGATTCTCACAGGTACTGCTTCGGAAGATAATCCTGTTCTTACCAATGATGCTCATTGGTCGATACAGCCCAAACACTTTATACTGTATGGCGTGAAGTATGCCAATCCTTGGCACGGTCAGTATCTTCGTCGTGGTGTCGACAATGCTACAATTGATGGTGTAAGCTCTAAGTTGGTTCGCCATAGTGAGTATGTGGAAAATGATGAGGTCGTAGACCTTTCTACTTCTGCTTATAAGGAGGATATTCTTCCTATAAAGGTAAAGGATGCTTCCGGAACGGACCATACAGTAGACGTTGTTCTTACGTTTGCAGACGACAATACGTGCACCCTCTCTTCCGCCAGCGAGGAAGCTACAGTCTCAGGTGTTGGTAAGTTTGTCAGCAAGGGCGAGAAGAATAGCCTTGGTGGCAAAGACCGCGATGCCATCTATCTTGACTACACTTTGGATTTTCCGGGTTTCAATATGAAGTATGAGTCAAAGGATACTCTCGTGCTTCGCACGCGCAATGTCCATGGTGCATCGGCTTTTGGAATAGAAAGAAAATAACCCTCTCAATTTTGTGAAATATGAAAAAGATATTTATTTACACTCTGCCGGCACTTGCGATAGCGGCTGCTTCATGTGCTGATGGCTATGAGGGTGATTTCAAGATGGACAAGCCGGAAAGCGTGGAGCATGCTGAGCATCTCGCTTCTCTCGCTACTCTCAATAGTGTGATAGATCGCGCTCAAAATCCTAACTTCAAGC
>CAMWQY010000065.1 GCA_947176355.1 uncultured Porphyromonadaceae bacterium | reverse complement strand
ATTGTTTGTCGCAGAATTTCATTAGAAAACATTTAGATAATTGGAAACAGTAAAAGCTACTTCAATAATACATGAAAAAGTCCCGGATCGGAAAATGGTTCGGGACTTTTTTATGTCGGTGTATAAATTTAGTTTTTGAATCTACGTACGCATAATTGTGAAATATGACTTGCTTTAGCTTGGGCGAAGCCAATTATGCATTATGAATTATGCATTATGCATTACTTAAACGAGTCGGGGAGATCGTTTTCATAGAGAACTGTATCGCCCGGGGCAAGAATCTTAGCAAGTAGAGTCTGAGAATCGGCGAAAGAGTCTACGATGTGAAGGTTCTTTTCGTCGAAATCAGTAGAGCGGATACCGTCAACGAGGGCATTGCGATTATATGCTCCTACGATGACTGCGACGTCGAGTTTTTCTCCTATTTGTCTGCCAAGTTCACGGTTGAGATTTTCCTGTTCGCTTCCAAGTTCTATCATTCCCGGAGTGACGATTATGCGTTTTCCATCCTTGAATTGAGATAGCACATCTACTGCCATACGAGAACCAGAAGGATTGGAATTGAAAGCGTCATCTATTATTGTGACTCCTCCGGGAGTGCGCTTTACGTTTAGACGATGTTCCACTTGGTCGATAGAATCTACAGCACGACGGATTTCTTCGGGTGTAAGACCCAGTTGAAGAGCCACAATCACAGCAGCAACAAGGTTTGAGATATTGCATTCTCCTACAAGGCGAGTGTGAAGTTGAAGACGCGTTCCATCCTTGCCTTCCACTGTGAAATCAGTGCCATCGGGAGTATACTTTACATCAGTGGCTATATAATCACATCCTTCGGGAGAAGACACTCCATAACGCAACGCCTTCACATTATTGACGGGTCGGTTGGCACACCATTCGAAGTCGTTGTTTATAATTCCGAGCCCTTCAGAGGGAAGGGCATCAATGAGTTCAAATTTTGTTTTTTGTACGTTCTCAATGCTCTTGAACGATTCAAGATGCATCGGACCGACTGCAGTCACGATGCCAATCTGAGGATGCACCATATCGCAAATCTCTTTAATGTCACCGAGTTGCTTTGCACCCATCTCGCATATAAAAACCTCGTTGTAAGGTTTCATCATCTCTCTGACAGTTCGGATGACACCCATTGGAGTATTGTAGCTTCCGGGAGTCATCAATACGTCATATTTCTCTGAAAGAATTCTCTGAAGGTAATGTTTGGTAGAGGTTTTCCCATAACTTCCTGTAATGCCGACAATCTTAAGATCAGGCATGCTTTCAAGAATAGCGACGGCTTCATTGCGATATTTTGCATTAATGGCTGATTCCACAGGTTTAAGAACCCATACCGCAAGTATGGCGATAGCCCACGAGAAAATACAAATGAATAGAATTGCTCCCAGACTAAGCTGTCCTCCAGTATAATAAAGAAAAGCATCGCTTCCGCCTCTGCCTACTGTAAGGATTACCGCGAGTGAAAAAGCTAACGCAAACACCCCGCATACACTATATATACGCTTTACCCTTGGAGTGTAGACAAGAGGTTTTTTAAACTTCTTGCGGAGCATGATGATAGCTTGTATGATGCATACAACAGCTGCGATCATTGCATTGACAGCCGGCATCAGGAGTGTAGAAAACAGAAGGAATAACACGCCTACATTGACCATACGGGATACAGATGCAATGTCGCCTGAGCGGTTAAGCCATTTCCAATAGCGGTCTATTCGATAGCTATTTTGCTGCAGCATGTGTATGTCGTGGCGGAAATTGAGAAGCATATAGATTCCGCAAATCACGAGGATTATTATTGAGAATGCGTTCACAGTTTTTTTGTTTAGGGGGTTATATGGTTAAAAGGTTTAGATGTTAAAAAATGAGGATACCACTGCTTTGAAGCCAAAAGGATTATCAAGAAATGAGTAATGCCCGCACCCGGGGAATGATACGAGCCCTGCATCCGGAATGAGTCGCTTCATGGTCTGTGCATCTGAAAGGGGAGTGGCGGTATCATCTTCTCCCCAGACAAGAAGAACCGGTGCCTTTATGGATGGCATTGCATATTTCAAGTCTTCATTTACACATTTGCTCATGATTGCACGCATTCGGGGAGAAGAATTGCGGTAGTCTGCTGATCCTTTCTTACCTCTCAGTTTTTCGACAATTTCAGCACCCTTTTTCTTTCCACAAAGAAACATGACTGTATTCTTCATCGCCTTAAAGGAATAGACTTTCCAATAGTAAGAAAGACTTCTTTTGGGCTTAATGCCTGCGGCATCCACGAGGAGCACTTTGTCGATATCTCCTCTCGAACTGAGAAGAATACTTATTCTTCCACCAAAAGAATGACCTACGAGTGATGGGCGAACGAGTCCAAGTCGTGTGATAAATTTCTCCATCATAGCCGTAAAGTCTTCCACACCCCATACAGATGGAGGTTCGGTACTTTTACCGTGCCCCGGAAGGTCTACATTTATCACCCTCATTTTTCCTTTGAAAATGTTTTCAATAGAAGCTACGGTGTCGACATTGCATCCCCATCCGTGCATGATTATGACCGGACGGAGGTTTTCTTCCCCTGTATCGCGATAGTGTAGTTTTACGCCATCTATTTCAATTGTCTTATCCATGAAGCTTATTTAAGGAATCTTTTAGTGAGATTGCCATACTCGTCTATACGGCGGTCTCGAAGGAAAGGCCACCACTGTCTTACATTTTCTGATCGTTCAAGATCAATATCCACTATTTCTTCTGCCGACTTGTCTTCAGGAGCTAAATATAGGAATTCTCCTTGAGGACCAGCTACGAAACTTGAACCCCAAAAATCTATACCGGAAGAAACTCCCGAAAGATCCTCTTCAAAACCAACACGATTGACACTGACTACCGGTATTCCGTTAGCCACTGCATGTCCCCTCTGAACAGTGATCCACGCCTCTCGTTGTCGCTTTTTTTCATCTTCCGGGTCATCAGGATTCCAACCGATAGCTGTAGGATAAATCAGCATGTCAGCACCATCAAGTGCCATAAGGCGAGCAGCTTCCGGATACCATTGGTCCCAGCATACAAGAACTCCGAGTCTCCCCACAGATGTATCAATTGGGTGAAATCCCATATCTCCGGGTGTGAAATAGAATTTCTCATAGAAACCGGGATCGTCAGGTATGTGCATCTTGCGGTATCTTCCTGCTACAGTGCCGTCTTTTTCAAAGACGACGGCAGTGTTATGGTAGAGCCCCGGAGCACGGCGTTCGAATCCGCTTGCCACAAGGACTACGCCATTCTCGCGGGCTGCCTTAGAGTAAAATTCTATGAAATCTCCGGGATACGGCTCTGCATAACGGAAATTATCTACATCTTCACATTGGCAGAAATATACAGAATCATGAAGTTCGGAAAGAATAATGAGCTGGGCTCCTTCTTCAGCCAATGCTTGTATGGATGCGAGATTTCGAGCGCGGTTTATTTCCACGTCCTCGGTAAATGAGTGCTGTATGATACCTGTTTTGAGCATAGTCGTATGTTGTGGGTTTGTCAAAGTTTGAGAATACCTGTCGGAATTTGCATCGTTGCGCAATGGAGAGAGCCGTGTTGACGTAGAAGTGTGCGGCAGTCTACGCCCACTACTTTATGGGTAGGATAAGCAATCTTTATGCTTCGCATAGCGAGTTCATCCTTGTCCGGCTGGGAATATGTCGGCATAAAGATGACTCCGTTTGCCACAAGATAGTTTGCGTATGTAGCCGGAAGGCGATTGCCGTCTTCATCGAGCACAGGATCCGGTAGCGGGAGCTCTACAAGATTATACGGATATCCTTCAGATGTGCGGAAGAGAGTCAGCTGAGCTCGCATTGCAAGTAGAGATTCAAATTGAGGATCATCGAAATTCTTTGTTCCTGTGAATACTATAGTGTCATCCGGAGCAAGACGCGCAAGAGTGTCAATGTGAGAGTCGGTGTCGTCGCCTTCGAGAGCGCCATGGTCGAGCCAAAGCACGTGGTCGGCACCCAGACGGCCGTGGAGTTCTTTGTTAAGTTCAGCCTTTGTCTTTCCTCCATTCCGGTTAGGACTCTGAAGGCATTTTGACGTAGTCAGTATCGTTCCTTTGCCGTCAGTCTCAACGGATCCTCCTTCAAGGATGAAATCTCGCTCATTTCGATAGGTGAGTGGTTGGATAAGTCCTTTTTTCTCGAGGTTGAGATTTACAAGATTATCCTTGTCAGCTGCAAATTTAAGCCCCCATGCATTAAATCCAAAATCAAGAGCACGTAGACGTTCGTTTCTCATGACGGTAATCAAGCCATAATCACGTGTCCAAGTGTCGTTATAATCCATCGGGATATATGTAATCAATGCTTGATCAGATTCTTGCATTATTTCCATAGCCTCGCCTACATCGTGGCAAAGGAGGGCGACCTTGATTCCTTCATCAGTGATTGCCTTAACGAGTCTTTGGTATTGTTGGATGGCTTCCTGGAGAATATAATCCCAGTCTGTGTCTTTATTTGGAAGTGCGAGGAGGATGTATTCTATAGGTTCCCACTCGGGTATGAATCTTATATCTGACATTTTTTATAATGTTTTTTTAACCTACAAGGCTTTTAATAATACAAAATTATAAAAAATCTCTGAGATATGCCCCTTATTCAAGCTTTTTTTGCTAAATTTGTAAAATAAAATATATGAACACGTATGAAAGAGCACAATACTGCGAAAGAATTTGCAATCGCGAAGCAAGAATGCCGCGATTTGTTTGAGAAGAAACTGATGGATTACGGCACTTCATGGCGCATCATGCGTCCAATGAGCCTGACCGATCAAATAATGATAAAAGCAATGCGAATACGCAGTATTGAAGAAAAGGGAGTGGCCCTTGTGAATGAAGGTATACGTCCGGAATTCATAGGTATTGTCAATTATTGTGTCATGGCTCTTATCCAGCTTGATCTCGGTCCGGGTGAAAATCTTGAGCCTGCAGAGTGTATGCGTCTATATGATGAGAAACTCAATGGCGCCACTCGCCTGATGGAGAATAAAAATCATGACTATGATGAGGCATGGCGCCACATGCGTGTGAGCAGTTTTACTGATATCATTCTTCAAAAGCTGATGCGCACAAAAGAGATAGAGGGTCATGATGGTAAGACTATAGTCAGCGAAGGCATAGATGCTAACTATATGGACATGATCAATTATGCACTTTTTGCCTTAATCAAAACGGATCCAGATTACAGTGCATAATGCAAAATTCAAATAAGGAAGTAGGGAAGAAGGATGTCGGGGGGAGAAAGACTCCTTTAGGGATAGAGAAGAAGTTTGATCGTTTTGGCGATTGGCTTGATGATTCATGGGCGTTGCGAAAAGCTTCTCCTTGGCTTAATCGTTATCCTAAGTCAATTTTGATATTGACTTGGTTGATGAGATTAGTCGTTGGAGGTGTCTTCGTCGCTTCCGGCTTGTCAAAGGCTATAGATCCATGGGGAACTTATTATAAGATGATGGAATATCTCGAAGCAATGCATATTCCAATAGTAGACTGGGGAAATACTGTGCTTGCTTTGGCGTTTATACTGTTTTCTATTGAGTTCATTGTAGGAGTTTCATTGTTGTTGGGGTGCTACCGCAAGGCGGCTCCGATTACCGGAGCTCTTTTCATGCTTGTCATGTTGCCGTTGACACTTTGGATAGCCATATCAGATCCTGTGGCAGACTGTGGGTGTTTCGGTGATTTCCTTATTATCTCAAATTGGTCATCCTTTATTAAGAATTGCTTAATCTCTATAGCTGTAATATGGCTTCTTAAGTTTAATTCTTCAGTGAAAAGTCTTATATCCCCCTACTTTCAGTGGATCGCAACCGTAGCGATGGCTGCGTATATAGTAATTGTAGGCTATATAGGATATTGGCAGCAACCGATGATTGATTTCCGTCCCTACAAGGTAGGAACACGTCTGCTTGCACAAGACGATGAAGCTGAATATTTACCGCGTTATGAATTTGTATATGAGAAAGACGGTGAGATTCGTAAGGTAGGTGAAGATGATGAATTGCCTGATGAATCGGAAGGATGGAAGTTTGTCAGAAGAGAAGAGAAGGAATTTGTCAGGAATGAACGTGCTCATGTTGACGCTGATGAAGTTCAGGCAGATTTCAGGATATGGAGTGAAGATGGAGAGGAGGATGTCACTGACATGCTGAGCGGATATGAACGGCAGTTGATACTTCTTGTGCCGGATATTAATGAATTATCGATGGCTTCAAGTTGGAAAATCAATCTGCTTTATGATATGGCAAAGGCTCACGATACAGAATTCTTTGCTGTAGTGGCAGGTAATCCGGAGGCTATTGAGGAATGGCGTGACTTGTCGTCGGGACAATATCAGATATATACGGCTGAAGATACATCCATAAAGGAGCTCGTAAGAGGAAATCCCGCTCTTGTAAGTCTTGAAGAGGGTATAATAAAATGGAAATCATCATTGAGTGCATTAAGACTCAATGATGACGATGATGATTCGGGAGAAATAGCAACGTATCCAATCGGATTGACTATGAGTGGAAAAGAAGCAATTGCCGACCTTTCTCTCATATTAGTGTCAATTCTTGCATTTCTATGGCTAATCTCTACTTTGCGCAATAAATGGTCAGTCTCTTCTTTCTTTTCTCGAAGCATCTATCCTAAGAAGAATAAAGAGAAGGATAGTAAAACTCCAGAGAGCTGATCCTCCGTAACTGAAGAATGGAAGCGGGATACCTATGACGGGGCATAATCCTATCACCATACCTATATTTATAAAAATATGGAATATAAGATAGGATACCACACAATATGCATAAACTCTTCCGAATGGAGTGCGTTGGCGTTCTGCTATATGGATAACCCGCAAGATAAGTGCGAGGAACGCAATTAGAACCGCACTGCTTCCGGCGAATCCTTCTTCTTCTCCGATAGTGCAAAAAATGAAGTCGGTGTGCTGTTCAGGCACATATTTGAGTTTTGTCTGAGTGCCGTTTAGGAATCCTTTTCCTGTCATACCGCCTGATCCAATCGCTATCTTTGATTGATTTACATTATAGCCGACACCACGTGGGTCATCGACAATGCCGAGAGCCACCTTGATACGCATCTGCTGATGAGGTTCGAGGACATGACCGAACACGTAGTTGACAGAGAATAGAAACATTACTGAGGCAGCTGCGAAAATTATGGTCACTACATATCGCTCTATCTGATGGCGATACATTGCAATTGAGACATAAATGAGGGCTGCAACTATAATTCCTATGAAATACCATGTGCCTGGAACATTGATTCCTGACAGTGTAAGGGCTGTCACTATAAGACCGCTTCCCGTGAATCCTATAAGAACATTTCTTGAGATGATGGCATCTTTACAATAGAAGAGAAGCATGCAGCAGAAGACAGCTATTATCATACAGAATACGGTGAATTCACCGATTGGGATTCCTAAGAGAAGAGGCTCTACAAACTTCACCGCTACTACGAAATAAGTGATGGCGCAGACAGCTGAGAAAAGTACCAATCCGCTCATACCTTCACGATAAAGGACGAAGAAAAGAGAGATGTAGACGAGTGCTGACCCTGTCTCATGTTGCAGTAGAATCAGGGTTACCGGTATGAAAATGATGATGAGTGCCCTGAAATAGTTGCTTATCTTCTGATTTAAAGTGAAATTATAGGAATTGAAGAGTTTTGCAAGAGCCAGAGCTGTCGCAAACTTGCCGAACTCTGCAGGTTGGAGGCTGACGGGTCCAAGCACAAGCCATGATCGAGATCCTTTGATATCCGGCGCGACAAAGATAGTCACCACCATTATGAGAAGCACAACTATATAGACCGGATAAGCGTATGTCTCGTAGATTCTATAATCGAAAAGCAAGATGGCACATCCGATGATGATAGAGAGTCCGATCCAGAGAAATTGTTTCCCTGAAAACTCATTAAAGTCGAACATGCTCGCACGGTCGAAGTCATAGCTTGCTGCATATATGCTTATCGCGCCGGCGACGACAAGGATGAGATAAATTATGATCGTAGGCCAATCAAGCCAGCGGAATACCGACGTATTGGCATCAATGTTCTTTGACTCCACTTGAAATGATAGTATTAGCGTTCAACATTCTTTCTTCAAGATATTTTCTTTCCGGGGCTATGGAACCCTTGAGATACTTCTCTATTATCAAGCTGCCGATCGGCACACCGTATGTGGCTCCAAAACCGGCATTTTCAACATATACTGCGACAGCAATCTTTGGATTGTTCATTGGGGCAAAACCCATAAACACAGAGTGGTCTTTACCCCGTGGATTCTGAGCAGTACCTGTCTTTCCGCAGACATCGAGTCCGGGTAGATTGGCAAGCCGACAGGTGCCACCAAGCACAGCCATTCTCATGCCTTCTGCTATTTGCTCATAATATTCTTTCTTGATAGATGGTTTCCTTTTCTCTCGGTATTTTGAATCAATAACGGTATCACTGATTTCTTTGACTACATGAGGGGTAATAAACCAACCTCTATTAGCGATAGTGGCAGCGAGATTAGAAATCTGCAGTGGAGTAGCAAGCACTTCTCCCTGACCGATAGAAATGGAAATAATGGAATTAGCCCGCCAGTTGCTGCCTCTGAAAGAATTGCTGTAATAGTCAGGATTAGGAATGAATCCACGGCTTTCTGAAGGAAGGTCTACTCCAAGACGATATCCATACCCCATCTCAACCATATAGTTTTTCCATTTTTCCAATTGTGCTGAAGGTGTGCTTCCCTTTTTGTCTATGAAATTTTTCAATCCCCAACAAAAATAAGCATTGCAGGAAGTGGCGATTGCCGGCTTAAGAGGAAGTGGAGACCCATGTGCATGGCATCCTACGCGAATACCATTGACGTATCCGTGATAGCATGGATAGGCTGTGGAAGGCGTTATGGTGCCTTCCTGAAGGAATATTAGTCCTTGAGTGGGTTTGAAGGTTGATCCCGGAGGGTACATTCCTTGGAGAGCACGGTCATAGAGAGGCTTTAATCGGTTTGAGACAAGCGATGCATAGTTTTTCCCGCGTCCTGAGCCTACAAGCAGAGACGGATCGTAGGTGGGAGCCGACACCATGCATAGTATTTCACCGGTCTGAGGTTCGATAGCCACTATGGCTCCGATTTTTCCTTGCATAAGTTTTTCTCCATATTCCTGAAGGTCAATGTCAATGCTCAGGGTGAGATCCCTCCCGGCTACAGGAATTACGTCGTGAATGCCATCCTCATATTTTCCCTTGATTCTTCCAAGTGCATCTTTCATGAGGATTTCCTCTCCTTTTATTCCGCGTAGATATGGCTCATAGCTTTTCTCTACACCAAGGTCGCCAGTATAGTCTCCTCTACGGTAATATCGGTCGTTTTCTACATCCTTGGCATTTACTTCTCTGATATTTCCAAGCACATTGGCTGCAGAGTGAGTGGCGTATTCCCTCACATTTCGTTTCTGCACGTAGAAGCCGGGGAAAAGATATAGCTTTTCCTGAAGGCGACCATAATCCTCTTGAGAAAGATGTGACATCAATTTTTGAGGAGTATAAGCTGAATAACCGGGATTCTTACGTGGATTTTTCATATCAGCCCATTTGCTCAGAAGTTCTTCTTTTGTAATGTTGAGCACATTGCAAAGTCCAATAGTGTCAAACTCGTTGCCAAGGTCTTTTGGAATGAGCATCACATCATATTCGGGCTGATTTAAGACGACGAGTTTTCCGTTGCGGTCGTATATCACACCTCGCGACGGATAAAGCACCTTCCTGAAAAATGCGTTGGAATCTGCATTTTCTTTATAGGTAGCATCGCTGACCTGAAGGTTGAATAGTTGTATCAGGAATATTATGACTACGACGGTAATGAACCCACCGATCACAAATTTTCTTTTTTCTAACGAATAATCCTTTGCCACGTGGATTAATTTTTATAGATTAGGGAGTCTATGGCCAGAATAACAATGAAAGTGAAAGCAGTGCTGGTTCCGGCCTTTATCAGGATTTGCACCACATCTATAAAGTTGACAAACTCTACAAAGAATGCAAGTAAGGCATAGATAGCCGAAAGGCTAAAGACATATTTGCTAAAGTTGAAAAATCCCATTGTCCCTATGGAAGGGGAAATGCTTCGCTTCTGATCATCATGCTGCTCGTATGCATAGAATACAGGCTTTTTCAGGGATGCTAATATTGTGCAGCAAAGGGCATTCAGTCCTGGTGTGTCTGACAAGACATCGACACTAAGTCCAAGAAGAAAACCGAGGGTAAGCAGAAAATTTTGGGAGATATCGAGAGGAAGCTTAATAAGGAAATATATGAAAATCAAGCATACCGCACTATTGAATAGAACGATATGGTTGAACAGGACTGCCTGTACGAGCACCAATATCACAAACAGCAATATGTATGAGATAACGCTTTTATTCATTTCATCCTTAAATTATTCAATCGTAAGTCCCTATGCTATTGAGCGAGTCAAGTTCCTGTTTTAGTGAATCTTTAATTATTCTCACAGTTCCAAGCGATCTGAAATTAGATGCGAGTCTGACTTTGAGAATGAGGAAGGTGTCGTCGCTCGTTTTCACTTTGCCCATTATGGTTCCAATGTCAATACCTTCCGGGAAAGTCGTGGAGAATCCACTTGTGACGATTGTGTCTCCAATGTGGAATTTTGCATGTCTTGGCACTTCTTCAAGGAAAGCCAC
>CAMWQY010000064.1 GCA_947176355.1 uncultured Porphyromonadaceae bacterium | reverse complement strand
ATGACATTCCTCGCAAGGCACAAGCACATCCGGAAGGAAATTCATCTCAATGGTGCGATAGCCATTTCCTTTGCACGCTTCGCAGCGGCCACCACTGACATTAAATGAGAATCGTCCCGGTTTATAGCCACGGATTTTAGATTCCGGCAATTCCATAAAGAGTTTTCGAATATCCGTGAAGACACCGGTATATGTCGCCGGATTAGATCGAGGTGATCTGCCGAGGGGAGACTGATCTACAGTCACAACTTTATCTACATTTTCTATTCCCAAAACGTCTTTATATGGTAGTGGAGCTGTATTCGAACGATAGAATTTTTGACTCAAAATAGGTTGAAGTGTTCCATTTACAAGACTTGACTTGCCGGAACCCGATACCCCGGTGACACATATAAATTTGCCAAGAGGAAAGTCTACATCTACATTCTTCAGATTATGTCCTGTAGCCCCTTTGATGGTAAGTTTCTTGCCGTTTCCTTTTCGTCTTTCTTTTGGAACTTCAATAGACTTTTCTCCATTTAGATAAGAAGCAGTAAGAGTATGAGTCTTTTTCATCTCATCGGGAGTGCCCTGAAAGACTACATTACCCCCTTTTCTGCCGGCACCCGGGCCAATATCGACAATATAATCCGCCTCATTCATTATATCCTTGTCATGCTCTACTACTATGATAGAGTTGCCATTGTCACGCAATTGTTTCAGGCTATTGATAAGACGCTCATTATCGCGTTGATGAAGTCCGATGGAAGGCTCATCGAGGATATAAAGAACATTCACGAGCTGGCTGCCAATCTGAGTAGCGAGACGAATACGCTGACTCTCGCCTCCGGAGAGGGAGGAACTGGGACGGTTGAGCGACAGATAATCCAGACCTACATCAAGTAGAAACTTCAGACGAGAACGAATCTCCTTCATTATCTCCACAGCCACAAGACGGCGCTGACTGTTGACTCGGTCTTCAAGACCTTGGGTCCATTCGTAGAGTTCCTTAATATCCATGTTGGCAACGTCGGCGATATTCTTATCGTCGATGAAGTAATGAAGTGAAATCTTGTTGAGACGCTGTCCTCCACATTCCGGGCATACGGTGTGAGTGTAGAATTGTTCGCTCCATTTCTTTGCCTCGCTGCCGAAATCATCAGCCTGCTGAGCTTCTATATATTTCACAAGCCCTTCGTAGTTTGATTCATACGAATAGGTCTGCATAGTGGCATTGGCAAGAACAAGTCGAGTGTCAGTACCATTCAGAATCTCATCAAGGGCTTCTTCCGGAAGATTCTTGATAGGAGTCTTTAGAGTAGCACCATAGATCTTGCAAATAGCCTCAATTTGCATGAAGACAAGGCTACTCTTATACTTGCCAAGAGGTATGATTCCTCCTTCATATATAGACTTATTCTTGTCCGGTATTATCTTGTCGACATCCACAATATTGACTTCTCCAAGACCTTTGCAACGGCGACAAGCACCCTGCGGGGAATTGAATGAAAAATTGTGTGGAGCTGGTTCTGGATAAGAAAGACCATTTTCTGAATCCATCAACAGGAGAGAGAAATGATGAAGTTTACCGGTCTCCATATCAATCACCATCATCTGCTTATCGCCTTGTTTCAAAGCTTCTTCCACAGCCTTCTTCAATCGGTCTGATTCATTTTCGTGCACTTTAAGGCGGTCGATGACAAGCTCGATATCATGATTGCGATATCTGTCGGTCTTCATTCCGTAGGCAAGTTCTCTCAATTCTCCGTCGATTCGGACATTAAGATATCCTTTCTTCCGAAGGTTTTCAAAAAGCTCCTTATAATGACCTTTTCTGTTTCTTACGAGAGGGGCGAGCACATATATCTTTCTATCGGCAAATGTCTTGCTGACCATTTCTACGATCTTTTCCTTGGTGTATTTCACCATTGGTTTGCCACTGATATAACTCCGAGGTTCGCCAAGGCGTGCGAAAAGAAGACGAAAGAAGTCATAGATTTCAGTAGTGGTTCCTATCGTAGAGCGGGGATTATTGTTTGTAGTCTTCTGCTCAATACTGATGACCGGATTCAAGCCTGTGATCTTATCTACATCAGGACGATCCATATTCCCGAGAAGATTTCTGGCATACGCAGAAAATGTCTCGATATAACGGCGCTGGCCTTCAGCAAAAATAGTGTCGAAAGCAAGCGATGACTTCCCGCAACCGCTCAATCCGGTAATGACACTAAGCGAATTGTGGGGAATTGTAACATCTATATTTTTCAAATTGTGGACTCTCGCACCGGAAACTTCGATGCGATCGGCCGCCATGATATTTTCATTCATACTTGTATCAAATCAATTATCGAAGGACGCACGAGCCGTGCGTCCACGCAAGGAGAAACATCCCTTGTCAATATAAATTGTCATTCATCCCTATAATAACAATTATCATGCCATTATTGCTCAGGTTGCGAAGAAGTGCCGGTTCTTCCTACATATTTCACAATATTTATGTCTCCACTCTTCTTGTATTTCTTGCCATCGGTTCCGGTAGCTTCTAAAACATAGAAAAACACTCCGGAATCGACGGTCTTGCCATGCACCTTACCATCCCATCCTTGTTCAGGCGATGAAAGATGACATACCTGATGACCCTGACGGTCGAAAATATAGCATTGGAAAGATTGGAGCGAACGATAAGCCACCTTCCACTCATCATTGACCCCGTCGCCATTAGGAGAAAAGGCATTGGGAATCTTAAGCAGGCTCTCTCCTATCGACACTTCATAGACATCACTTACATATTCACAGCTACCGTCTGAATTACTACCAATGTATCTGACATAATGAGAGCCTTCCTCAAGGAATGTATAGTCAAGGTCTTGAGTAGTGAAACGGTAATCTATCTCTTCGAAATTAAGATCTCTTGTAAGCTGCCATTCATTATGAATGACTCCGTCGGTAACGAATGCCTGAAAGATTATTTGACACGGCGCTGAGCCCCCAAGGCCCTCAGAGTCGTTGCCACCTATAAGATTGCTACCTTCTTTTTCTGTTTCAGAATCATCATTCGAGTCGGAATTTTGAGAAATGGCAAAAGTACGGGCATCTACCGACACGGGATTTACCGTAACAGTTTCTACCGTCTCTTCCCAATTCCAAGCCTTAAGGAACTTATCACCGGAAACTTTAAAGGCTGATGCACAGTAATTGGGTGGAGAAAGACGGTATTCCGATTGGAAACTCTCAAATTTTCTGACCATATTCTTATCATAGAAATTGCCTTGGTCAGCTTTATCCTCCCATTCTTGAGTAGTATATTCAACGGTGATTTGTTGGTCAAGGGTCTTTTGCATACCATTGATAGTAAAATATCTAATAGGCTCACCCGACCCAGAAATATTTATGATTGTCACTCCGCATTCTTGTTCGTCAGCAGGAGCTGCAGACTGGAGTTTAAGACGATGTGGAAGATAGTCTACAATCCAGAAGCAATATCTTCGGTCGCCGTCTTCCACTATATATCCTTTATCGCCCTCTAAGACCGATAACGTGCTTGTGTTGCCTTCTTGGGTGGAAGCCGCTTCTTCAGCATGTCCGCCACCTAAGTTTCCATATTTGAGCCAGTTGATGCGATTTCCAGCGGTAGATGTATATGAGGCAGAGACCCCTTGAGTAGAGTATAATACATATATCTTTTCAAGGCCGGTCGATTTTTCGGGAGTCTCTTCAAGCACTTTCAGCGAATTTCCACTGAAAGTGAGTTTTTGAGAAAATACAGGCAGTGATAAGCTACATGCCATTATGAAAAAAAGTAATGTTTTCCGTGTCATAAATGTATAACGGAAAACATTACCCTTTAAGTATGAAATCTTTTGTTTATTCGTGGAATTGATCAGTTCTCAATCTATAATGGAGTATCAGCAAAAGATATTGGCTATATTGAATGCCAATACTGCTAAAATCCAGGCAAGGAGAGTGTTGTAGCACAGAGAGAAAAGTCCATAACGCCAGTTGCCTGATTCTCTAATTGTCGCAGTCAGGGTTGCTATACACGGGAAATACAGCAAGACAAAGACAAGGAAAGCTATGGCAGATGGTATAGTGAAAGGAGTTTTTCCGGTAAGTGGCGATGGGGTCTTCAAGCGCTCGCTTAAGGCATCTGCATCATCATCACCTACATATAGGACACCCATTGTAGAGACTACCACTTCCTTTGCAGCCATTCCAGCCAATAGAGAAACGCACGATTGCCAACCAAGTTCCATCGGGCGGACTACAGGCTCGCAGAACTTTCCAATATTGCCCAAAATAGAATGTTCCTGCTGATAAGTGTGAAGTATTATTTCGTTGATCTCCTCGTCAGACTTGCCAGTGCGTGCACTTTCCGGCATCTCTGCCATTGCTGTATCAATATATGATTGTGGAACGTTTTCGTATGAATATCTTGGGAAGTAAGAGAGTGCCCAGATTATTATAGATGCTACAAGAATCAATCCACCCATCTTTTGCAGATATTGCTTTGCTTTTGACCACATACTGCGCATTACTGCTTTAGATGTCGGCACCCTATAAGGGGGCAACTCCATAACGAAAGGAGTTTCATCATCTTTAAACCAGAATTTCCTTAAAAGCTTTGCAGTCAAAATCGCCACGATAATGCCAAGAAGATAGAGTCCGAAAAATACTATTGCTCCGTGGTGTGGGAAAAAGGCACCGGCAAGCAATACGTAGATCGGAAGTCGAGCTGAACAAGACATAAAAGGGAGAATCAGTATCGTAATCAAGCGGCTGGAACTGCTCTCAATAATGCGTGTAGACATAATGGCAGGCACGTTGCATCCAAATCCTGTCACCAATGGAATAAAGCTCTTGCCATGAAGCCCCATCTTATGCATCAGTTTATCCATAATGAATGCAACTCGGGCCATATATCCCGAATCTTCCATAAAGGATATGAAGAAATAGAGTATCAGAATATTGGGAAGGAAGACAATCACACCGCCTACGCCTCCAATGATGCCATCAAGCAAAAGATCTTTCAAAGGTCCGGCAGGCATGAATCTCGAGACGAGTTGTGACACCCACGACACCAGATTTTCTATCCATTCCATCGGATAAGAACCGACTTCAAAAGTACACCAAAAAATGATGAACATTGCAGCCAAAAATATTGGGAATCCGAAAAGTTTGTTGGTGACCACTGCATCAATGATCTTGGTAGTCTTTTCTTCATGCACGAGGTCTCCTTCCAAAGTCTCGGCAAGGGCACCTTGAATAAATCCGTACTTATTAGCAGCAATGGCTGTCTGCACATCTTCATTGATTTCCTGCTTTATTTCGGCAGCAACCCTATCACGATCCGCAATAATTTTATTATAATCACGGGTGTTTCTTATTAGCAATTCCGCCTCAGGGTCATTTTCAAGAAGTTTTATTGCAAGATATCGGGTAGCGAAATGAAGGGGGACATTTGACTCAGCCTTCAGGTCTTCTCGAAGCACATTCACACCGGCCTCAATCTCCGGACTCATCTTGACATGGATATGACGAGTGTCAGGATGCTTCATCTCATACACTTCAACGATTGTGTCAAGAAGTTGGTGCACTCCCCTTCCTGTGGCGGCAACTGTGGGGACAATTGGCACTCCAAGCATGGCTCCAAGCTCTTTATATTTTAAAGAAGCACCGGATTTCTCAAGCTCATCATACATGTTAAGAGCTATCACCATCGGGCGGTTCATGTCTATGAGTTCGGTAGTCATGTAGAGATTGCGCTCGAGATTGGAAGCTACAATCACATTTACCATGACGTCAGGCGTCTCATCACGGAGATAGCGCACCACATACTGTTCTTCAGGACTATAGGCAGATAATGAATATGTGCCGGGAAGATCCACAATGTTGATTCTGTATCCTTTATAATTAAGATGTCCTGATTTAGCATCCACGGTTACACCTGCGTAGTTGCCGACATGCTCGTTGGAGCCACTGACAATATTGAACAGAGAAGTCTTGCCGCAATTGGGATTGCCTAATAAAGCTACGTTTATTATCTTGTCATGACGCACTGCATGGTCGGCATTCTCATCATGCTGAGCCGTAGCTTTCTTTTCTGCCTTTTCAGCATCCGTCTCATGTTCGTGCCATTCTTGAAGAGGCATTATTTCTATCATTGAAGCCTCATGTCGTCTTAGAGACACCTCATAATCCATCAAAGCATATTTGACCGGATCCATAAGCGGAGCATTGAGCATACAGGTCACTTCACGACCGCGTACAAAGCCCATCTCCATGACTCGTTTCCGGAAGGCACCGTGGCCCAAAATCTTGGTTATCACGCCGGTTTCGCCCGGTTGAAGATCTACTAATTTCATTTTTTGTATATAGACCGATTGTTATTTAGTGCAAAATTACAAAAATTCCGGCACTTTGTCAATACCCATAAATGAGATTTATAAGTGATATGCAAAGAGTCAATGATCTTGTAATTTTTCAGAAGATCTTGGAGATAATTCTATAATTTCGCAGTCTTTCATGTCGGAGCCGTCAATGGAAAGCTTGACAAGAGTACGGACACTATGCCAACCAAATAGTCCGGCTGCCCCGGGATTTATATGAAGCAATTGCAACTCTTTGTCATATATTACTTTCAAGATATGGGAATGTCCGTCGATCATGAGCTTAATGTTGTTTTGCATTAGAAGAGTCTTCATTCCTTTACTCCATTTTCCAGGATACCCTCCGATGTGCGTCATAAGAACTTTCACTCCCTCAACTTCAAAAATCTCAAGTTCCTTACACTTCCGGCGCACCATACCATGGTCGATATTTCCTGAAACAGCCCTTACGACAGGCACAATATCCTGAAGACGCTCTATTATAGCGTAATCACCGATGTCTCCGGCATGCCATACTTCATCGCAATCCTTGAAATACTCTGCGTATCTGTCGTCCCAACAGCCATGTGTATCACTCAGAATTCCTATTCTTTTCATTCTATTCAGATTTATAGGGCAAAAATACAAATTTTTCAAGGACAAAAATACTAAAAAATCAAGATATATTATGGGGAATATTTATTTTTTTCAAAAAAATCATAGAAAAATTTGGTGGATTAAAAATTTTATCATAATTTTGCAGTGTATTACTACACCAATACACTACTACAATAAACGAAATGGTTGTTATTAATTAAAATTATAGATTATGATTTCATTAAAAAATGTATCTTACCGTTATACCGGAAGTAAACGAAATTCCATAGCTGATTTTAGCATGGAACTCTCATCCGGTAAGATTGTGGGATTGCTTGGCGCAAACGGTGCAGGCAAGAGTACCTTACTCTATCTCATCTCAGGGCTTCTTAGACCCACTGCAGGAGACGTGAATGTCAATGGCTATAATCCGTGGGATCGGAATCCAGCATTCCTTAGCCAGATTTTCCTTGTTCCAGAGGAAATTGACATACCTTCCATTTCACTTGAATCTTTCGTGAAAGCTTATTCTCCTTTCTACCCAAATTTCTCAGAAGAGTCGCTCAAAGAAGCTCTCTTCCACTTTAATTTATCACCGGACATTCACCTTGGTTCTCTCTCGATGGGACAAAAGAAGAAAGCTTTCCTGGCATTCGCGCTCGCCTGCCACACTCCCGTGCTGTTGATGGACGAACCAACCAATGGTCTTGACATTCCCGGAAAAAGTGAATTTAGAAAAGCCGTTGTCAAGACAATGAATGATGAGCGCACTATCATAATCTCTACCCACCAGGTGAGAGACCTTGATCAACTTCTCGACCATGTCACGATTATGGACAATAACGGCATTCAGCTCGATGAGTCAATAGCTGCACTTCAGGAGAAGTTCACATTCGGTCTTGCACCGGTGCTTCCCGAGACCGGAGTGATTTGGAGCGAGCCTATAATGGGAGGCTATGCCTACATGAAGATGCGTACTCCCGATCAGCAGGAAACAGAGGTAAATCTCGAAGCCCTTTTCAACTATATCTATACCCGGAAACCTATAAATGCTTTCCAAGCATGACACTACATAAACTTATATAACAATGGAAAAAATAGAATCAAATAAAGCATTCTCAATGGAACGCTTCTCAGCTCTACTGAAATCAGAACTGTCAGTCAATAGAGGCAATTACATAAAACTTGCCATTGCAGCCATCGGTGTGTTTGCAGCACTCGCTTTCTTGATTAGCTTCAACGCCGGAATGTCGATACATGGCTTAAAGGAGACGGCAGAACTAACCGGTAGAGACATGAGCAAAACTATCATGGATCGTCAGACGAGCTATGGCACAATGTATCTTGCCATCTCAGCTTGGATATTTGTAATTGGTCTTTCAGTGCTCGGATCCCTTACTTTCAGTAATTTCAGCTCTAAAAAGAAACGCATATCTTCTATTATGATTCCCGCTTCGCAAATCGAAAAGTTCACTCTGAGACTATTCACTTATTTTGTATGTGGAACTCTTCTTTTGCTCCTTGGTATATTTTTTGGATTAGGAATCTGCCAGATTGCATTTGGCGCATGGAGTCCAAGCATCGACGCAATCATTGATTTCTTTAACATGGATTACTCCGGATATATCATCGTGTCAATTATCCTTGCGGTTCTTCTCAGCGACTCTATATATGCCCTTGGAAGTTCATTATGGCCAAAACTTTCATGGATTAAGACTTGGGTAGTTATGATGGTCATACAGTGGGCAGGAGCATTCTTCCTAATGATTCTTGCAGCAATTCACATTAATTGGGAGAGCTTATTCGTATTCCTTGATAATTTTAACAAAGACAATGTCTGGATTTTATTACTTATAGTTGTCGCAATTCTTGCCAGCCTAAATATAGCTTGCTGGTGTCTTGCGTGGCGACGCTTTCGGAATACACAGATAATCCAGCGATTCATGACTAAATAAAATATGATACAGACTGACAATAGACCTATATACGTAAGACTCGCTGATCAAATATGTGACCGTATTCTTCTTGATGAATATCGAAAACTTGAACGAATTCCGAGTGTGCGAGAATATGCTGTGTCGCAGCAAGTGAATCCGGCGACAGCAGCGAGAGCTTTCGAGATCCTGGAGCGCCAAGGGGTAATCTTCAATAAAAGAGGACTTGGATTTTTTGTGACGGAAGACGCTGTAGATATAATCAGAAAGTTAAGACTCGAAACATTGCTTGGAGAAGAAAGCGAGTTATTCTTTTCCCGATTGGCAGTATTGGAAGTCTCACCCGAACAGCTTCGAGATATGTATGCTCAATATTTATCCTCAAAAAAATAATATTATTAGGCGATTAATAAAAAAAGATGTCGATTATTGTCACATTTCCACTATGTAGTGCGTCTATATAATAAGAAACAAATTTAAATGATTATGAACATAACAGGATTAACAACGGGATTAGTATTTTGCGCATCATTGTTACTGACAGGATGCTCAATCAGTGGAATAGCAGGAAACAATGTCAGCTTAAATGGCAATGATGGTGAAGCCACAGTAAAGAAAAGTGTCAAAATCACCGATTTTAATGAGATAGAAGCCTCTCAGGCTATCAAGGTGATCTATGTACAAGGTAAGAATACCGGGATCGCTGATATCTCTACGACTCCGTCTGCCGAAAAATATCTCAAAGTTGAGGTTAAGGATAAGACATTAAAAGCCTACTACTTCAATGACGGCAAGAAGGATGTAAAAATACAAGGACCATCTATCATTAAGGTGTCAAGTCCGACACTGAATGAGGTAGATCTATCATCAGCTGCAAATGTGACGGTAGAAGGTGATTTAAAATTGAAAGGAAACTTTGAGCTTGATCTTAGCAGCGCTTCTTCTTTTAATGCAGGAAACATCACTTGCCAAAATTTTGATGCTGATTTGTCAAGCGCTGCCTCCGCAAAGATTTCAAATCTCATCGGTAATCTTGATGCAGATTTGTCCAGTGCATCTTCAATTGAGTTTAAGAGAGTGAAAGGAAATGTTGATTTAGAGACATCAAGTTCCGCTTCAATAAATATTGATTCTCTCGTTGCCTCTTCTATCTCTGCAGAGGCTTCCAGTGCAGGATCAGTCAATATATCAGGAATTTCCGGAGGCAACATAGATGCGTCAGCTTCAAGTGGAGGCAAGATCAATCTTTCAGGAAAAGCTAATTCCATCAAACAAGATTCATCTTCTGGAGGCTCCGTCAGCTATTCAGATCTGACACTTGCCAAATAACATAGGCATCCTCAAAAGGACCTAATATAAATAAGACTCCTAAACTCAAATGAATGTTTAGGAGTCTTATTTATTTTAATTGACCGATAATTTATCGTATGAAAAGAAGTTCGCGATATTTAGGAAGTGGCCAGATCTCGTTGTCCACCATCAATTCAAGGGCATCAATGCTCTTTCTGATGTCTTCCATTGCAGGCACTATGTCATCATGGTAAGCAATGGCTTTGCTGCGTTCGTCGGGCATGCGATTTGCTTTATGGCGCTTTTCTACCATATCGTCGACACCCTTGCGGATAGCAGCTATGTAGTCAGAGATTTTCTCAATTGCCTCCAAGTCATTGCCGGCTATCTTTTCCATTTTATCTCCCTTGAATAGTTCCTTGATCTTGTAGACATTGTCAAGAAGAAGGCTCTGATAGCGTGTGGCTGCAGGGATGATATGGTTGATTGCAAGATCACCGAGCACGCGGCTCTCTATCTGAACCTTCTTGCTATACATCTCCCATTTCACCTCATTTCGTGCCTCTACTTCTTTCTCGCTGAGCACTCCGGTCCTCTTGAACATCACAAGCGAGTCCGGACGTGTGTAGGCGTCATACATGAG
>CAMWQY010000063.1 GCA_947176355.1 uncultured Porphyromonadaceae bacterium | reverse complement strand
CAATGGAAGGCTCGTCAAGCCCATGAAGATTTCAGTTACAAATCTTGCACGCGGAGAAAGCGGCAAAATTGAAGAAAACATAAACAACCCAAAACAAGAAGGGGATTTGCGCCTCAATGTAGCCGTCACTCTCCGCGATAATACTCTATGGGCACCTGCCGGACATGAAGTCGTCATGCGTCAACTTGATCTCAATCCTGATTTGATGGCAAGTGTCAAAACAGACGTAAAAAAAGCGGCTAAGCCAACTACTGCTGAGGATGCTGATTTGATCAAAGTGAGAGGAAAGAATTTTGAAGTCGCTTGGGACAAGAATGACGGGAATTTATCCAATCTTTCTTATTATGGGTCTCCAATACTGAAGGGCTCACAATTCCAGGCTTTCCGCGCTCCTACCGATAATGATAAAAGCTTTGGAAATTGGTTGGCAAAAGATTGGGAAAAGCATAACATTGCTACCCCAACAATCAAGTGCAAGTCAATCAAAGTGAATGAATCTGAAGATTGCACCATTATAGAATCAGAGCAGGAATACTCTTACCTTGAAGGGAAAATAAATGTAGAAAGTGAATACAGGGTCTATGGTGACGGAACGATAGACTTGATCCAAACCTACGACCGAGAGGGTAATCTTCCGGAATTGCCACGTTTAGGCAGTGTTTTAATTGCTGACAGCAAATATTCTCATGTAGATTGGCTTGGTTATGGACCGGCAGAAAATTATCCGGACAGGCTGGAATCATCTTCAATAGGAAGGTGGACAGCCAATGCCGATGATCTTTACACCCATTATCCACGTCCTCAAGATTCCGGTAATCTTGAGTCTGTTGCAGAGATTTCTATTACCGATAAAGCAGGGAAAGGACTGCGGGTTACGGCACTTGAATCTCCAATATCGGCTTCAGCACTGCCATATTCCGTAGAAGATATCAGTGCAGTAGCTCATGATTGCGACCTAAAAAAGAATGAAAATATCTTCCTTTCGCTTGATGCTGCCGTGATGGGACTTGGCAACAGCAGTTGTGGTCCCGGAGTATTGAAAAAGTATTCGATAGCCCCCGGAAAGCATACATTGAAAGTAAGAATCTCCCCTACAAAATAATCAAAACTACAATGAAGCTGCGACTACTTATAGTATCCACACTTATTGGAATAACATTACAATCATTTGCCCAATCATCTCTTGAGCAACGCTTCGCCAATACCCCTTTCGAAGCAAATCCATGGTGCTTCTGGTATTGGATGTATGGGGCAATCAGCGAGGAAGGAATCAAGGCAGACCTTGAGGCCATGAAGGAGATTGGACTGGGAGGCACCTATCTTATGCCCATCAAATCCGTAGAAGAAGGAGCTCTCTATGAAGGGCAAGCGCCACAACTTTCTCCTGAATGGTGGCGACTTGTAGGCCGGAGCATCGAGATAGCCGACAGTTTAGATCTGAAACTTGGCATGCATATCTGTGATGGGTTTGCCCTCGCAGGGGGACCTTGGATTTCTCCAGCTGAATCAATGCAGAAAGTAGTGGCGGCAGATACGATAATATCAGGAGGAAAGATAAAGGGACTCCATCTCCCTATTCCGGAGAAAAATGAAGGATACTATGAAGATATTGCTCTCCTTGCGCTGCCGGCCAAGGGGGAAAAGATAACTTTGAAACCTATTATAACCGTTGGGAATATTAATGCAGAATCTAATGCTGCATCCGGTGTCAGAATTGATGATAAGGGAGTGATACGGTCATCAGAGGCATGTTGGATTCAATATGAATATCCTCAACCTATAAATGTGAATAATGTCCAGGTTAAAGCCGGAAATAATTATCAATCGCAGCGACTCAAAGTCCTTGCAAGCAATGACGGAAAAAGTTTCCGTGACGTCAAGCAGCTTGTCCCGGCACGTCACGGATGGCAAAATACTGACCAACAGTCAACCCATGCGCTCCCTCCTACGACTGCCAAATATTTCCGTTTCGAATGGACGCCGGAAGGGAGCGAACCGGGGAGTGAAGATCTTGATGCAGCCAAATGGAAGCCGAATCTCCGAATCAATGACATTATCTTAAGTGGCGAGCCCCGTATCAATCAATGGGAAGGGAAAGCCGGTCTGGTATGGCGTGTGGCGGAAGCCTCAACAGAAGAAGAACTTCCGAAAGAGTTATGCATCGGCCGGAATGAAATCATTGACCTTACAGGACAAATGAAGGATGGAATCTTAAATGCAACGCTTCCCAAAGGAGAGTGGAGGATTCTTCGACTTGGGCATACTTCTACGGGGCACACCAATGCAACCGGAGGAGCCGGACGAGGCTTGGAAGCCGACAAATTTAATCGTGCAGCCGTAGAAAAACAAATTGACAACTGGTTTGGGAAAGTTTTCACTGAAGTGAAAGATCCTGAAGCAGCCAAGCGTGTACTAAAATATATGCACGTAGACAGTTGGGAATGTGGAAGTCAGAATTGGAGTGATAATTTTGCGTCAGAATTCAAACTTAGACGCGGATACGACCTTCTGCCATATCTGCCTCTTCTTGCAGGCATTCCAATAGAGGATGCTGAGACATCTGAAAGAGTATTACGCGACATCCGCACCACTCAAGCAGAGCTTGTGAAGGATGTGTTTTATGATGTCCTTGCCAATAAGGCAAAGGAATTGAATTGCTACTTATCGGCAGAAAGCGTTGCCCCCACGATGGTGAGCGATGGGATGCTGCATTATCAGGCTGTGGACTTCCCGATGGGTGAATTTTGGCTCAATAGCCCGACCCATGACAAGCCCAATGATATGCTTGATGCCATACATGGAGGACATGTATATGGCAAAAATATAATTCAAGCAGAAGGTTTCACAGAATTACGCGGCACTTGGGATGAGACTCCTGCTCAGATCAAGACACTTCTTGACAGGAACTACTCACTTGGCGTCAACCGTATATTCTTTCATGTCAATACCCACAATCCATATCTTGACCGCCGACCCGGCATGACACTTGACGGCATCGGTCTCTTTTTCCAGAGAGACAATACTTGGTGGCAGAATGGAGGTAAAGGTTTAGTAGATTACATGTGTAGGGCACAATCTTTGCTGCAATATGGAAGGCCGGTAGTGGATATAGCTGTGTTCACAGGCGAAGAGACGCCGCGGCGCGCCATTTTGCCCGACCGGCTGGTAAGTTCACTGCCCGGCATATTTGGGGAAGAGAGAGTGAAGTCAGAAGAAAAGCGCATGGCCAATGAGGGTCAGCCAATACGCACTTTACCTGTAAAAGTAGCTCACTCTGCCAATATGGCAGATCCGGATAAATGGATAAATCCTCTGAGAGGCTACTCCTACGACTCAATGAATAAAGATGCACTCCTCAATCTTGCCCGGGCAAAAGATGGGAAACTGATCTTGCCGGGAGGTGCGACCTACGGCATGCTTGTGCTGCCGCTTTCATCTCAGTTAATCCCCAACATTTCCCTGAGCGATGAAGTGGAAGCAAAAGTGGCTGATTTGAAGGATGCAGGTGTGATTGTGCCGAATCTTCCTTTTACTGATGATGACTTTTCTGGCTTGGGTATTGAACGAGATATCATAGTGCCCGAGGATATCGCATGGACACATCGCAGGAATGACAATGAAAATGTCGACATATATTTCTTGTCAAATCAGCAGATGCAGCCACGCGAATTCGAAGCATCCTTCAGAGTATCGGGTCGAAAACCGGAACTCTGGGATGCGGCAACTGGAAAAATCAATAAGAATCCTGTCTGGAAGTGCCAAAATGAACGCACAGAAGTCTCAATCAAACTTCATCCGGCAGAGTCAGTATTTGTAGTTTTCCAATCTCCTACAGATATCAAATTTGGAAAATCTATTCCTACAGACAGTGTCAATATTCCGATAAATACAGACAAATGGCTGATTACCTTCCAAACGACGAGACGAGAGATCGAGACAGATTCTTTCTTCGATTGGACTACACATACTGACGATGATGTGAAGTATTATTCAGGCACGGCAGAGTATAAAACATCATTCGTAATGCCTGAATATAATAAAGGAGAACAAATCATATTGAATCTTGAAGGTCTGCATGACATAGCAGATGTCAAAATAAATGGTAAAGATTGCGGAATAGTCTGGACTGCTCCTTATAGTGTCGACATAACAGATGCAGTAAAAGACGGAAAAAATGAACTCTCTATTGAAGTGACCAACACCTGGGCCAACGCTCTTCTCGGTGCAGACATAGGGAAACCTCCATTCGATGGAATCTGGACCAATGGCAAATATAGGCGTGAGGAGCAGACTACGCTTCCAGCCGGACTGACAGGTCCACTCTCAATCACGATAATAACTCAAAAATAAGAACAATTAAAAAACTCAACTTTCGCAAGCAAAAGTTGAAGGTTATGAGGTTAAAAGGTTAATAACCTTTAAGTTAAGCTTACGAAACTTAAGTAAAAAAAAGAAAAAAATATGAAACTGAATCATGTCTTCGGTAGGTTTATGTGTCTTTCTGCCATTTTGTCTCCATTTATAAATGCGGAGGCAGAGATAAAGATGCCTGCATTTTTCGCCAGTAACATGGTCATGCAGCAAAATACGGAAGGCAAGATGTGGGGAACGGCCAATCCATCATCAAATGTGACCGTCTCTCCTTCTTGGACCGACCAAAAATATACAGTCAAATCTGCGAAGGATGGCAAATGGACGATATCCTTTCCAACTCCTGAAGCGGGAGGCCCCTATACCATTACGGTAAGCGACGGCACCCCTACCCTACTTGAAAATGTAATGCTCGGAGAAGTCTGGCTTTGCTCCGGACAAAGCAATATGGAGATGCCGATGAAAGGATTCAAGAATCAGCCGGTAGAAGGTGCCAATATGGCAACTCTTCACAGCAAGAATCCCAATATACGTCTTTTCACCGTAAAACGTAATTCTTCTACCACACCGGTAGATGATGTCACCGGAAAATGGGCGGAGGCTACTCCCGCATCTGTCAGGAATTTCAGTGCAACGGCATATTTCTTTGGAAAGGAAATAGAAGAAATCCTGGATGTCCCTGTAGGCCTGATAGTGGTCGCATGGGGAGGGTCGGCATGCGAGGCTTGGATGAATGATGAAATGCTTTCAGCTTTCCCGGAGGCGGCCGCAAAAATTCCGGGTAAGGATGATAAAATTCAATCTAAAAACCGCACTCCAAGTGTACTCTTCAAGGGAATGCTCAACCCTTTGATTGGACTTCCGATGCAAGGTGTAATCTGGTATCAGGGAGAAGACAACTGGAATCGAGCCCATTCTTATACAGATATGTTCTCCACTATGATCAAAGGATGGCGCAATCTCTGGGGTCAAGGAGAGTTTCCTTTCTATTACTGCCAGATTGCTCCATACGACTATTCAATCATCACAGAGCCGGGACAACCTGTCTATAATTCAGCATATCTTCGTGAGGCCCAAGCAAAAGTGGAACAGATTGTGCCAAATACGGGTATGGCTGTTCTTATGGATGCAGGTTGGGACAAAGGGATTCATCCTCCCAAAAAGAGAATAGCAGGCGAACGCCTTGCACTGCTTGCACTCAATAAGACCTACGGGATTGAAGGAATCGGAGCGGAAAGTCCTGTCTACAAGTCGATGGAAGTAAAAGGCGACACAATAGAAATAAATTTCGACCGTGCCCCTGAATGGATTGCAGGCAAACAAAGCTTCGAATCCAATCAATTCAAACTTGCAGGAGAAGACCGAGTTTTTTATCCTGCCAAAGCTTGGATCTCACAAAAGAAGGTATTGGTAAAGAGTGATAAAGTGCCGTATCCCGTGGCCGTACGTTATGCCTTTGAAAACGCTTCAGAAGGAGATTTATTCAGTACAGATGGAATTCCTGTATCCTCTTTCAGATCTGATGATTGGCCTGACGAGTGCCTGCCAAAAGAATGAACCTTGCTGCTTTTCTAAGACAACTCAACTTTCGCAAGCGAAAGTCGAAGGTATAATCCTATAACCTAATAACCTTTAAGTTGAGCTTGCGAAACTTAAGTAAGATAAAAAAGACTTATAAAATGAGTTTACGGCTAATATTTATACATATTATATGCTTGATCGCTCTGGAAGCATCTGCGCTTTTGCCTAAAGATTATGTATGGGAGTCGATGAGTGTGAATTCATCGGGTTCTATGCCTGTAGGCGGTGGAAGCGTCGGCCTCAATGTATGGGCTGAGGACGGAGATGTATTGATGTATATTGGCCATAGCGGAGCCTACGATGAGCATGGCACATTGCTGAAGCAAGGTCGCGTCAGGCTGCATATTCCGGCCGACAGCATATCTGAATTTTCACAGACCCTACGATTGGCAGATGGATACTGCGAGATGAACCTCAATGGCTCAAAAGTCATTGTTTGGGCTGATGTCTACAAGCCGGTCGTCCATGTGGAGGTAGAGAGTCAGAAAGCCGTAGCTCCAATATTAAGTTATGAAAGTTGGCGATATGCCGATCGTCCTTTCAGAAAGGGAGAAGGAAGACAGAATTCTTGGAAATGGTCGTCTCCAAAAGGACTGATCACTACCGCCGATTCAATTTCTGTTGGAAAGGATGGGATATCATTTTTCCATAGAAATCCATCTAACACAATATTCGATATAACTGTAGCCCGACAAGGTCTTGATTCAGTAAAACCTCTGTTGTGGAATCCCTTGAAGAATTTAATGTCAGGAGGACGCCTGACAGGAAACAATCTCCGATTCATTGGCACTCAAGATGGAACATACAATGATACGGATTTCCGTGCCTGGAATTTCTCATCCGACAGACCGGCACAAAAGCATCATTACACCATTGCTCTCCATAATGAACAGGCCGATAATACTTCGGATTGGTATGCAGCTCTGGATAGCATCGCCTCTCTAATAAATTTGAAGAAAGATCGTAAGTCATCACAAAAATGGTGGAATAATTTTTGGGAACGCAGCCATATCACTTCCACTAATCCCAACGATACAGTGACATCAAGGATGGCAAGGAATTATACTTTATTCCGCTATATGCTTGGGTGTAATGCTTACGGCTCTGATCCTACAAAATTCAATGGCGGATTATTCACATTCGACCCCCAATATGTGGATTCAGTCCAACAATTCACTCCCGACTATCGCAATTGGGGAGGAAGCACAATGACTGCACAAAATCAGCGTCTCGTCTACTGGCCTATGCTAAAAAGCGGGGATGTCGATATGATGAAACCGCAGTTCGATGCATATCTCCGAATGCTTGACAATGCACAACTTCGATCCCAATTTTATTGGGGTCATGACGGAGGGTGCTTCTCAGAGCAAATTGAGACATTCGGACTTCCCAATATGATGGAATATGGCACTAAACGCCCGGCTTGGGCTGATCCGGGAGTGGAATACAACGCCTGGCTTGAATATGAATGGGATACCGTGCTGGAATTTTGCCAGATGATTCTTGAGACCTCCCGATATGATGGGGTAGACATTTCAGAATATCGACCGCTCATAGAAAGCGCCTTGACATTTTTCGACCAACATTACAGATATCTTGCCTCTCGGCGTGGCAGCAAGGATCTTGACGGTGATGGCAAACTAATCCTCTACCCCGGCTCAGCCTGTGAGACCTATAAGATGACTCATAACGCTGCTTCTACAGTCTCCGCTCTCCGGAGAGTCACTGGTGATTACATCAATTACCTAAAGGAGCAGGGAGATACCGCAGTGTCAAAATGGAACCAGATATTCAACCGTATTCCGGAAATACCTTTGAGAGTAGTCGATGGGTACACTATGATATCGCCGGCCAAAAGCTGGGAACGGATCAATAATGTGGAGACTCCACAACTATATCCTGTATGGCCTTGGCGTTTTTATGGAATAAACACCAACGATCCTGAGAATCTTGAAATAGCACGTAATACGTATCTTTATGATCCTGATGCCCTCAAATTCAGATCAACTACAGGATGGAAACAAGACAACATTTGGGCCGCATGTCTTGGATTGACAGACGAAGCCTATAATCTAAATGCGGAAAAATGGGCTGACGGGGCGCATCGCTTTCCGGCCTTCCTTGGTCCGGGATTTGACTGGACTCCTGATCATAACTGGGGAGGAAGCGGCATGATAGGGCTTCAAGAGATGCTTTTGCAGACAGATGGAGACAAAATATATTTATTCCCTGCGTGGCCCGCGAATCGAGATATAAGTTTTCGACTTCATGCTCCCGACAAAACCATTGTCGATGCAGAATTAAAAGAGGCAAAAATCGTGAAGCTTGACGTGATGCCCGAAGAAAGAAAAAACGACATTATCCTTCCAAAGTCTTTCAATTCCAACACTTCAACTTCCGGGAGCGAAAATTGAGGGTATCACCTACCTCAACATGAAAATAAACCTATAAACTCATAAACCTTAAGTTGAGCTTGTGAAACTTAAATAAAAAAAATGCAAATGAAAAAACTTGCGACGATCATATCATTCTTAGTTTTTCCTTTATTGGTGTGTGCAACTGCCAATGTGACTCCTCAGGAAATTTCAGTCGCCGGATTCTTCCCCTTGAAAGACTCTGGGCGTCTGATTTACAATTTCAATAATGGCTGGCGTTATCATCTTGCTGATGCAGAGGGAGGAGAATTGCCAAGTTTTGACGATTCCCAATGGGAAGTGGTATCGACGCCCCATACTGTTGAGCTGCTTCCTGCAGAAGGGAGTGGATGTAGAAATTATCAAGGGAAAGCGTGGTATCGCAAGCATTTCATAATGCCTACGGAAACTGAAGGTAAAGATGTGAGCCTACACTTCGAGGGCGTGATGGGAAAACAAAAATTCTATGTCAATGGCAAAGAAGTGAAAGATCATCTTGGAGGATACCTTCCGATCACAATCAATCTGAATGAATATGGAGTGCACCCCGGCGACTCTTGCCTGATAGCTGTGATGGCTGATAACAGTGATGACAAGACGTTTCCCCCCGGCAAGCCTCAACATTCTCTTGATTTTGCATATCACGGGGGTATTTACCGCGACGTATGGATGATAGCAAAATCTCCGGTAGCCATTACTGATGCCATTGAAGCAAACAAAGTAGCAGGTGGAGGGGTATTCATCCACTTCGACAATGTATCTGATGAGAGCGCCGATATTATAGTGGATACTGAGGTAGGGAATAATGACGGGAAAAACCGAAAAGTGACCGTAGAGACATCAATCATTTCACCCGAAGGGAAAGTTTTAATGACCCAGTCTACCCCCGCTACCACTTTAGGTGAAGGCACTACCCATACATTCACCCAGAAATTTAAAATCAAAAAGCCAAGTTTATGGTCACCCGATAGTCCCAGCTTGTATAGAGTGGAATCAAGAGTAAAAGAAGGAAAAACATCATTGGATGGAGGCACCACACGCATAGGAATTCGTTCGTTTGATTTTGACAGCAAGAAGGGTTTTATCCTAAATGGAAAACCATTCGGTAAACTCATAGGAGCCAACCGTCATCAAGATTTCGCATACGTTGGAAACGCGGTGCCCAATTCCCAACAATGGAGAGATGCCAAACGTCTTCGAGATGCCGGATGCAGAATAATACGTGTGGCACATTATCCTCAGGACCCTGCATTTATGGATGCTTGCGACGAGCTCGGAATGTTTGTGATAGTTGCTACTCCGGGGTGGCAATATTGGAACAAAGATCCCCAGTTTGCTGAGCGTGTACACGAAAACACCAGAAATATCATCCGTCGTGATCGCAACCATCCCTCTGTCTTGATGTGGGAACCTATTCTCAATGAAACACGTTATCCCAACGATTTCTCACTCAATGCGCTTCAAATCACAAAAGACGAGTATCCTTATCCGGGACGCCCCATAGCAGCTGCAGACATGCATTCTGCAGGAGTGAAGGAAAATTATGACTTGGTCTATGGCTGGCCCGGAGATGAGAAGAAAGAAGATGCTCCACTCCAAAATATATTCACTCGCGAATTTGGTGAGAATGTCGATGATTGGTATGCACATAACAACGATAACCGTGCTTCGCGCAGCTGGGGTGAACGCCCTATGAAGGTGCAGGCGTTATCGCTCGCAAAAACCTACGACGGACTTTACAACACTGAAGACAATTTTATAGGAGGAGCTCATTGGCATCCTTTCGACCATCAGCGAGGCTATCATCCTGACCCTTATTGGGGAGGAATATTCGATGCTTTCCGTCAGCCAAAATATGCTTATCACATGTTTAGAAGTCAGACAGCTTCCGACCTACAGCATCCGATAGCCGAATCCGGTCCGATGGTGTATATCATGCATGAGATGACCCAATTTTCGGATCCCGACGTAGTTGTATTCAGCAATTGCGACTCAGTGCGTCTTTCTCTCTATAACGGAGCTAAGACATGGACTCTCCCTGTAAGGCACAGAGAAAAGGGGATGCCATCAGACCCCGTCGTTTTTAAGAATGTATGGGATTTCTGGGAAGCTCGAGATCATAGCTATACCCAAAAGGATTGGCAATCGGTCAATATGGTAGCAGAAGGAATCATAAATGGCGAAGTAGTGGCGTCAGAGAGAAAAATGCCATCCCGACGCTCCACCAAGCTACGCCTCACAGCCGATTGGCAAGGGAAACCGCTGGTAGCAGACGGTTCGGATTTCATTGTCGTAGTAGCAGAAGTGACCGACGACAATGGCAATGTCAAGCGTCTTGCCAAGGACAACATAGTGTTTGAAGTGGATGGAGAAGGAGAGATAATCGGAGATGCCACCAACGGAGCAAATCCGAGAGCGGTAGAATGGGGATCAGCCCCCGTATTGATACGGTCGACCCGCACAGCCGGCCCTATAAAGATTAAAGCCAGGGTGCAGTATCCGGGCACTCATGCTCCTACTCCCGCCTAACTTATCATAGTAAGTGTGCCTTCCACTATAC
>CAMWQY010000062.1 GCA_947176355.1 uncultured Porphyromonadaceae bacterium | reverse complement strand
CTGACAGCGTATTCGCACAGAAAGAGCAGTGGATTCCTCTCTTCGCACAGGATGGTCCTACTGGAGCACTCGCAGCTTCTCAGCTCGACTCTCTCCGTCAGGCTGGCGGCAAGTATGTAGCAATCATGAACTCTCCACAAGGTTCTGTGCTCGCAAAAATCGTTAAGCAGAATGCTCCTGTAGAAGTAGTGGAATTTGAAGAATACAACTATCAGCTCAATCCTTCTGCAAAGACAGTCGACGACGAAATCGCCAAGTTTGAGAAATACCTTGAAAAGAACAATACAGCTGAACTCTTCAGCAAGAATGCTGCTGAAGCCGGCTACAATGTCCAGACATTCCAGTTCACACAGTCTCTTCCCGCAGTGCCACGCATGGCTGGCTACAACCAGTTCTTCCCTGATAGCCGCCAGGTAGTACGTTGGGTGATGATGGATGGCAAGCCGGGTCAAGTAAGCCACATCTACGAGTCAAAGGATGCTTCTGCTCCTATGCTCTATGCAGTGGCAGTGGATGCTCAGTATGATGATTATGTTCCTGCTACAAATGCTGATGTGAAGAACTATCTTACTAATAAGGTGCGTCGCCAGAAAGCCGGCAAAGACCTCGCTGCTGAATACCAGAAGGGTGGCAAGACTCTTGATGCAGTTTCAAAAGCCATGGGTGTAGAGCCCCGTCAGCTTGAATCATTCCGCATGGGTAGAGGCATGGGCGTCAACGATGCTAAGGTGCTTGGTCAGATTGCAGGAGCTAAAGCCGACAAGAAACTCGTGGTAGTTCCGGGCGAAGACGGAGTATACGCATTCGTGGTAAATGGATCTTCTAAGGCAGACATGCCTTACAACGAAGCCAACTACGAGCAGCAGTATTTCCAGCTCGTCAATCCAAACCTCGATCAGATGCTCCGTGGAGCTGACAAGCTTGTCAACAAGAGCTACAAGTTCGAAGGTGGCGAATAATTAAGGTAGGATAATCAAACTTATTCTTAGAATTAAATATCCCCGAATATCGAGGGTCATCCCCAACCGGGCGATGACCCTCCTTTTTAATTCTCAATTCAAAATTCTCCATTCTCAATTCTCAATTCTCAATTCTCAATTTATATGCTTCCATCATTAATAGGAATGACCCTCCAAGACCTTGAAGGCGTAGCCAAGCAGGGTGGTATGCCTCGATTCGTGGCTAAGCAACTCGCAGATTGGCTATATGCCAAGCGAGTGACCTCCTTCGAGGAAATGGCTAACATATCAAAAAAAAATCAAGCATGGCTTGCTGACAACTATCAGATAGGGAGAAGCAAGCCCGTGAAGGCATCCAAGTCGCAAGACGGCACTGTCAAATATCTCTTTGATGTCGGTAACGGCAGCCGGGTGGAGTCTGTAATGATTCCCGACAAGGAAAGGGCAACTCTCTGCGTAAGCTCCCAATGTGGGTGCAAGATGAATTGCTATTTCTGCGCTACAGGCAAACTCGGTTTTAAGAAAAACCTTACTTCCGCAGAAATAATGAATCAGATTCTCTCAATGCCCATCCGCCAAAACAAGACCGGAGGCAACGAAAGCGGAGAACTTACCAACATTGTCTTTATGGGAATGGGTGAACCCCTCGACAATTTCCCCGAAGTCTTGAAAGCTATCGAGATTTTGACAGCCCCCTGGGGATTATCTTGGAGTCCCAAGCGTATTACGGTCTCCACTGTAGGAAAACTACCGCAACTTAAAGACCTCCTTGAAAAGACAAATGTGCATGTGGCAATTAGTGTCCACACTGCTGATATCCCTCAGCGTGAGTCAATGATGCCGGCGCAAAAGGCTTTCCCGATTCAATCAGTAGTAAATTTGCTGAAATCATACGATTTTTCCGGACAACGCCGTTTGTCGTTTGAATATATCATGTGGCGTGGTGTCAACGACGACGTTGCCCATGCCAACATGCTCATCAGGCTGATTGGCGACCTGGACTGTCGCGTAAATCTGATCAGATTCCATAAAATCCCCGGTGTTGACCTATATCCGGCATCCGATGATCGTATGCAGATGTTCCGCAAGATCCTAAACGACCACGGTATCACTGCCACTATCCGAGCCTCCCGTGGGGAGGATATTGATGCCGCTTGCGGTATGCTCGCAGCCAAAAATTAATTTTTATTTGTAAGTATAAAAAAAAATTAGTAATTTTGGCAGTTAAAACAGACAAAATTATGCACAACCCCATACGAGTGGGTATTACCCACGGAGATTTCAACGGTATCGGTTACGAGGTAATAATAAAGGCACTTGATGAAGAAGGGATTACGGAACTCTTCACTCCTGTCATTTTTGGAAGCCCCGAACTTCTCAATCAAGTCCGCAGAGACATCGGCACCGAAACCTTCCGTTTCAACCCCATCCGCAGCGCCGCTTTTGCCCAGGATGGAAAGGTCAACATCGTTGATGTTTGTCCTAAAGGTCTGGAAATGACTCCCGGACATCCTTCCAAAGAAGCCGGTGAAGCTGCTGTGGCTGCACTTGAGGCTGCCTGCATTGCGCTCGAGCAAGGCGACATCGACTTCATTGTCACTGCTCCTATCAATAAAAAGACCATTTACAGCGAAAAGTTCCCATACCCCGGGCATACAGAGTTTCTTGCTCAGCGTCTTGCCGACGAAAGCGAGAAAGCCACTATGATTCTTTTCGACGATGAAATTCGCGTGGCACTTGTGACTACCCACAAAGCACTGAGAGATGTCCCCGATGCCATTACAAAGGAATCGGTAGTGAATACCGTCAAGAATATGGACGCTGCATTAAGGCAGGATTTTCGAATGGATAAGCCTCGCATAGCTGTCCTTTCTCTCAATCCTCACAATGGCGACAATGGGCTCCTCGGGACAGAGGAAATCGACCATATCGAGCCTGCAATAGCTGAATGTGTAGCTGAAGGAATACTTGCTTTCGGCCCGTTTGCTGCTGATGGATTCTTCGGAACAGGCGACTATACAAAGTATGACGGTATCGTGGCAATGTATCATGACCAGGGGCTCGCTCCGTTTAAGGCTCTTGCACGTGAATACGGAGTCAACTATACTTCCGGGCTCAAATATGTCCGCACCAGTCCAGACCATGGCACCGGCTATAACATAGCCGGGAAAAACGAGGCAGACCCCACTTCAATGCGGCAGGCGATCTATCAAGGTATCGATCTGACGCGCAATCGTGAGATGCACAGTGAAGCTACAGCTAATCCAATGCCTCGCGTCAAGCAGGAACGCCGCCAGAAAGCCGGCAATGAAGAATCAAAACAAGAATAAGCACACATTGTTTATTATCTAATACTTTACCAGGTGGCAGACATTAATATAGCGGCAGTCTTAAGGGCTGGGATTTTCTCACCAAACCACATCGCAAGCGATGCGGCGATACTTTATGCTGTCGTTGCCGAACTCCGCAGACGTGGATGCCAGGTCAATGTGTATTCAGAAGATGAATTTTGCAAGGCCACTATTGACGAAGACGTAGTGATTGCTATGTGCCGCAGCACAAAAGCAGTCGATAAGATGCAGCATCTTGAAGATTCCGGGCGTATAGTGGTCAATTCCGGTTATGGTATTGAAAATTGCATAAGAATGATCATGGTCCGCTTGCTGACTCAAGCAGGTATGCCCCTTCCCGGGTCTTTTGTAGTCGACACTGATGTCGATGTGCGCAAGATGCTTCAGAATGCAGGTTTCGGTTCATGTTGGGTCAAAAAAGGGGATGCACCCACGCATCATCTCGAAGACATAGCACTCTGCCGTCATCCGGACGAAGCGCAGGAGATACTTCATGAGTTTTTCTTCCGCCATATATCAAAAGCTGTAGTCAGCAGATATGTGGAAGGAGAGAAGATTCGTTGCTATGGAGTAGCATCTTCAGGGTGGTTTCATTCATTTATTCCATTCAAAAGCGATGGGGTAGACCTTCACATTCAGGATTCATCTGAATCTCTTCAAGCGAGGGTAAAGGAGATTTGTATGAAAGCTGCAAATCTGTTGAATGTAGATATTTTTGGTTGCGACATAGTTCTCGACAAGCATGATGTGTGTCATCTCGTCAATTTCGACGACTGGCCAAGCTTTGCACCTATACGTAAAGAAGCTTCACGTGCCATTGCAAAGGCTGTCCTTTCACGAGCCCGAAAGGCTACAAAAAATCAAAGAATATGAAATCAAGAAGACCTATACCTATTACGGATGAAAAATTTCCACTGTTTCCAAAGCTGATTGCCACATCGTTTGGAGCAGGTTTTCTCCCTGTCGCACCCGGCACATGGGGAGCGATTGTCGGTATTATCCTTTGGCTTCCTCTTTATATTTGGAGTCCCGGTGTCCCTGCATATATAGCTACGATTGCTGCCATTGTATTTTTTACTGTAGTGGGTACTTGGGCGAGTGGCGTGTCTGAAAAGTATTGGGGAAAGGATCCGGTGGCGGCATGTGTAGATGAGACTGTAGGGCAGCTCATCTCCCTTCTTCCCCTTTGCGGAGGCATTGAGGTAGCCCCCTGGTGGCTAATCCTTGTCTCCCTTGTTCTCTTTCGCTTCTTTGACATATTTAAGCCACTCGGCATCCGAAAGATGGAAGCGCTCCCCGGAGGGGCCGGCATGATGGCAGATGATATCCTTGCAGCTATCTATTCTGCATGCATTTTGGAAGTGATATTATTATTGATGTGAGATATCTTTTGAGTATATAACCAGAATTAATCCAACACCATGGACACAGACCAGAATATATCAAATAATCCGGAGCATCACGACCATAGTCTGAAGCATCTCGGAAATACTCTCTTGAAGAGCAAGTCGTTGGTGCCTACTTTCTTGCGGTCTGCTCTCTCGAGTCAAGCTTCCGGGTGGGTCGACTTTATTGTCGGTTTTGTCATGTTCTATTGGGTGTTCGGTAAGCATCTATCCTGGCTTGCTACAGGTATTGGTGTCGTAGCCGGAGGAATTGTCAATTGTATAATATGCTATAAGTTCACCTTCAGGGCTGAGAATTGCCCGTGGAAGGCAGTTGTGGTCAAATATGCTTTAGTTTGGTTAGGCAATTTGATTCTCAATTCCGGAGGCACCGAACTTCTGTATATCTTGTTGAAAAAGTGGAATATCCTTGAAGAAATGGGCTTTAAGGCGGCAGGGTATTACTCCACCGCCCGCGTCGTGATGTCGCTTCTTGTCTCATGGTTCTGGAATTTCATCCTTCAGCGTAATTTCGTCTACCGTCCCTCAAAGTTCGACCCCTGGGCTGTGCGGTTTATGGATTCTCTCTATAAAATTCTCCATATTAAATCTCGGAAAGATTAACCTCTGTACTATTATTAATTATTTATAATTATGATTGATTCAGTAAAAAATAGAGCTAAGTCGATGCGCGACTCCTTGCAACAAGGCATTTATGTCGTGATAAATCCTTTTGTAAGGTTCCTGCTGCGTTTGGGTTTCACTCCAAATATAATCACTTTTATTGGTTTTTTAGGTAATGTTGCGGCTGCTCTTGTAATAGGCTGGGGAGCTTACACAACACAAGGGGAGACTTTCGACTGGAAATGCCTTACATGGGGAGGGGGATTGATTATAGGTTTTTCACTTTTCGATATGCTCGATGGTCAGGCAGCCCGTCTCGGAGGGCTTGCTTCTACGTTTGGCGCTTTCTTTGATTCAGTGCTTGACCGTTACTGTGAATTCGTGACTGTCGGTGCTGTGGCGTATATGTTTTTGTGTCAAGGATGGACTATCGCCGCTTTGCTCACTTTCCTTGCTCTCATGGGTTCGCTGCTCGTAAGCTATGCGCGAGCTCGTGGTGAAGGACTTGGGGTAGTGTGCAAGATTGGATTCATGCAGCGTCCTGAAAGGGTTGTGGTGACGGCGCTCTCGCTTCTTGCCTCCGGCATTTGCGGCCAGGCAGGCGTCACTTCTTTCGATCCTCTCTGGATAGTGGCTATAGCAATGGGAGTCATGGCTCTCTTTACCAATCTCACGGCTATAGCTCGCATACAATATATGAAAAAGCATCTTCACTGATTTGATATGGCATTGACTGATAAGTCTCAACATTTTTTCAAGAGAGGTTTCGGATTGCCGAAGTCACGCGAAGCACTGATTTGCATAGCTGCATTAGGAGTGTGGCTGATAGTCACAGCTCTTTTCATCGGATTCCGGCCTGAGCATATTTTCCTTGCTTTGCTGATTGGGTGCCTTTTCTTTATAGCTCCCTCTACGCGTAAGCTTGTCGTGGCTCTGATTCCTTTCATACTGTTTGGAATTAGCTACGATTGGATGAATCTTCTTCCTAACTACGAAGTGAATCCGGTCGACGTCCGCGGACTATATGAGACGGAGAAGTCGCTTTTCGGCGTCTTCAGCGACGGCGTAAGATTGACACCTAATGAATTCTTTGCCTTGCACAATCATCCCGTGATGGACTTCTTAGCCGGTCTCTTTTATCTATGTTGGGTTCCTCTTCCGATTTTCTATGGACTTTGGGTCTATTTTTCCGGACGGGATTTCGACTATCTCAGATTTGCACTTGTTTTTCTCCTCGTCAATCTTATAGGATTTGCCGGCTACTATATTCATCCGGCTGCCCCGCCATGGTATGTGGCTTTGCATGGCTTCGAAGCTGTCCCGGGCACTCCCGGAGAAGTGGCAGGGCTGGGACGCTGGGATGAGATGACCGGACTCTCAATTTTTCATGGTCTTTATGCCCGCAATGCCAATGTATTTGCCGCAATGCCATCCCTTCATTCCGCATATACGTTTGTGGCGTTCATTTATTCGATTATCATACATAGCAGCCGCACCTGGAAATGCATATTGGGAGTCGTGACATTCGGTATTTGGTTCACTGCCGTCTACACATCCCATCATTATATTCTTGATGTGTGTGGTGGCATCATTTGCTCCTTCATCGCAGTAGCTTTCTTTGAGTGCGTCTTGATGCGTATCCCCGGTTTCCGCAGGTGGCTTAGCAGATATGCATCCTACATATCCATTCATCATTCCGGATCAAACAATCAACATAAGACAAATGACTGAAGAAGAAAAAAAACAATACCACGCAGAAATGCGTGAGTTGCATGATATACGCCCCGATGTCCTCAACTATGAAGATATCGCTGAAATGGTTCCAAAACTTAAGGGTCACGAAAAGCTCGTCAATTGGCTTCTTCATTGGCTCCAAGTCGATGAAGTGAATGCTGTCCATGGCCGTTGGTGCGATACCCCGGGCCCTGAGTTCGTGAAGAGGATGGTGGAAGAGGATTTCAAGCTGAAGCTTCGTGTGGATGGTCAGGAGGTGCTCGACAATATGCCCGACGGTCGCTTCATAACTGTCTCCAACCATCCTTTCGGAGCTCTCGACGGCATCACGCTGATCTATCTGGTCACTCGTCGCTTCCCGGAATATAAGGTGATGGTAAATATGATCCTTAATAAGATTTCTGCGATGCGACCCAATTTTATAGCCGTGGATGCTTGGAGTTCCAAAGACCCGGCAAAGCGTCAGGTGTCAGTCAACGGCATTCGTGAGGCTATGCGTCAGATACGGGATGGAAAGCCACTTGGCTTTTTCCCTGCCGGGGCAATGAGTAAGGTGGATATTCACGGACATCTCGAAGATCGTCCATGGCAGAAATCAGTGCTCCAGATTATCGGAAAGGCAAAGGCTCCGGTGATTCCAATCTATTTCCATGGGAGCAATAGCTGGTGGTTTAATTTCCTCGGGCATGCTTGTTGGCCGGCTCGTTCACTTCGTCTACCTGCTGAAGTTTTCCGCAAACGTGGCAAGGAGATCCATATTTCCATCGGCGAGCCAATCACAGCTGAAGAAATTTCCGCACACAACGCATCGCCGGAAGAACTCGGCAAATTCCTGCGTGGCCGCACATATTCCCTACGCTCCCTAAAATAATATGGAATCATAATCAAAAAATAAAATACTATGCTGATTCTCCCTAAAAAGTACACCCTAAAACTCCTTCCTGAGACCACCGAAGTAGCCATTCAGCAAATCAAAGAGTCTTTCCAGAAGGAACTTGCTAAGGCTCTCAACCTTCGTCGTGTGACAGCCCCACTTTTCGTCCTCTCGGGCACCGGCATCAACGATGACCTTAACGGAGTGGAACATCCGGTCAGCTTTTCCATTGATGCCATCGGCGGACAAAAGGCTGAAGTGGTGCACTCTCTCGCCAAATGGAAACGCATGAAGCTCGGAGCTTACGATATAGCTCCCGGTTACGGGCTTTACACCGACATGAATGCTATCCGTACTTTCGAAGATCTCGACAATCTTCATTCTCTCTATGTCGACCAATGGGATTGGGAAAAGTCAATACGTAAAGAAGACCGCAACCTCGATTATCTCAAGGAGACGGTCAGAAAAATCTATGCTGCTGTCAAGAAGGTGGAAGCTCAGATCTATGAGCGCTTCCCTCACATCACTCCATGGCTTCCTGAAGAAGTCACCTTCATCCATTCCCAGGAACTTCTTGACAAATATCCGGGTCTTACTCCGAAGGAGCGAGAAAACGAGGCTGCTAAGGAATATGGAGCTGTGTTTATCATTGGAATAGGTGCTCCTCTCACTGACGGCAAACCTCATGACGGACGAGCTCCGGACTATGATGATTGGATTTCTCCGAATGAAGATGGCTACAAGGGACTCAACGGCGACCTCATACTTTGGAATCCGATACTCGAAAGCGGATTCGAACTCTCGTCGATGGGTATTAGGGTAAGTCCCGAATCATTGAAGGCTCAATTAAAAGAGCGTGGCTGTGAGGAGCGTGAGAATTTCGATTTCCACAAAAGCTTGCTTTCCGGCGAACTCCCATACTCAATTGGAGGAGGCATAGGGCAAAGCCGCCTTTGCATGTATCTGCTCCAGAAAGCTCATATCGGTGAAGTCCAGGCTTCAATCTGGCCCTCCGACCAAATTGAAGCTTGCCGCGCCCACAACATCCACCTCCTCTAACCTTACCAAATAATTGGTTTTTTGCCATTCGCCATCAGAAAAGCGTTGGCTTGGGAGAAATGGCGGCATCCGAAAAATCCTCGTGAAGCCGAAAGAGGGGAGGGGTGGGGTGCTGTCAACACCAGATGGCGCGACCTGTCGATCATTCCCCCTTTCCTTATTGCATCCGCACCCCAGAGCATGAAGACTACCCTGTCTCCATGCTCATTGATTGCCCGCACAGCTGCATCAGTAAACTCGCTCCATCCTAAGTTTGCGTGTGATCTGGGTTGATGCTCCCTGACTGTCAGTGTGGCATTAAGTAAAAGCACTCCTTGCCGTGCCCATCGTGTAAGGTCTCCATTATCAGGAATGGGTGCCCCTGTATCGGCATTTATCTCTTTGAATATATTGCGTAGTGAAGGAGGAATGTCAATCCCCGGATTGACTGAAAATGACAACCCGTTAGCTTGCCCCGGACCATGATATGGATCCTGACCGATTATCACCACTTTTGTCTCTGCAAAAGGGGAATTGTCAAATGCAGCAAATATCTTTCCAGCAGGAGGATAAACTCTCACGCGAGGATCGGCATATTCCATACGGACTGTATCCGTCAAAGTCTTAAAATAAGGTTTGTCAAACTCCCCTGCTAATTCCTTCTTCCATCCCTCTTCAATCCTAACTTCCATATCTAAATTAACGATTAACGATTAACTATCAACTATCAACTATGAATTATGCATTATGAATTATGCATTATGCATTAAGAGATGAATCTTATCTTAAAAACAAAAATTTCATATCCTTTTATCAAAAATTTCTTTGCCATATCCCAATAAAATGTTAAATTTGCAAAAAATACCTCTCTCTCCCCACTAAACGCAACCCCTAAACCCCTTAAACCCCCATAAACTCCCTAAACCCCTTAAACCCCTGCACAACTACACAACTACACAACTACACAACTACACAACTACACAACTACACAACTAAACAACTCAACATAAAACCATGGCCAAATACCTCTACTGGGTGCTTCTTGTACTCATGTTCATCCCCTTTAAACTTATCTTCGGGGCAACTATAATCACCGCCCCGATAGCCCTCTTCATCGGTCTTGTTTTTGCCTTTATCTTTGGCATTCCCTTTCCGAAATTCAACAAGAAGCTATCCAAATACCTTCTTCAGGCATCTGTAGTGGGTCTCGGTTTTGGCATGAATCTTGAGAAGTCTCTTCAAAGTGGAGCAGAAGGTATGATCTTTACCATTGCCTCTGTAATCTTGGTGATGGTCTGCGGAGTGCTCCTTGGTAAAGTAATGCGCATCAACGATAAGACATCCTATCTCATATCCTCGGGTACTGCCATTTGTGGCGGTAGTGCCATTGCGGCTGTAGGTCCGGTCATCAAAGCTGACCAGAATGAAATGGCAGTCTCTCTCGGAGTCATCTTCATTCTCAATGCAATAGCTCTCTTCATCTTTCCTCCTATGGGTCATTATCTTGGTCTGACCCAACATCAATTCGGCACTTGGGCTGCCATTGCCATCCACGATACAAGCTCCGTAGTGGGTGCCGGGGCTGCCTACGACCAGATGTACTTCCCCGGAAGCACTGAAGCATGCGATCTCGCAACCCTTATCAAATGCACACGTGCCCTTTGGATCATACCTCTTGCATTCTTTACTATGCTCTATTTTAGAAAAAGCAATAACGGAGGTCCACAAGAAGAAAAGTCGAAGGTCAACATCCCATGGTTTATCTTCCTCTTTGTCCTTGCTATGATTTTCAATACGTATGTAGGTTCGGAATCTCTGCGTCCGGTATATAATGTCCTTGTCGACGTAGCAAAGCAATGTCTCATTGCAGTGTTGTTTGCCATAGGAGCAGGATTAAGCATCAAGGTGGTGAAGCAAGTAGGATTCCGTCCGCTCGTGCAGGCCATTGCCCTCTGGATCATCATAGGTGTTGGTTCCCTCCTCGCCCTCCTTTATCTCGGCATCTAATGCGTCTGAATTCATAATGCATAATGGATAATTCATAATTGGCTTCGTCCAAGCTA
>CAMWQY010000061.1 GCA_947176355.1 uncultured Porphyromonadaceae bacterium | reverse complement strand
AACGGCTACTTTCGATATGTGGTCTTTAGTCTCCATGATTATTTCCCTTCCTCTTCAGCCTCAGCCTTGACTTGCTTCTTTTCCGGGCGCATCTGCGGGAAGAAGAGCACTTCTTGGATGGCTGTCTGTCCGGTCATGAGCATTGTCAGACGGTCCATGCCGATGCCGAGTCCTGATGTAGGAGGCATACCGTATTCGAGGGCACGTATGAAGTCATGGTCGATGATCATAGCCTCATCATCACCCTTGTCGGCAAGGTTCATCTGGTCTACGAAACGTTCGTATTGGTCGATCGGGTCGTTGAGCTCTGAATATGCGTTGCAGAGTTCCTTGCCGTTGACCATAAGTTCGAAACGTTCGGTAAGTTCCGGATTGTCGCGGTGTTTCTTTGTGAGTGGCGACATTTCGATAGGATAGTCGGTGATGAATGTAGGTTGGATATATGTGCCTTCACATTTTTCTCCGAATATCTCGTCGATTAGTTTCCCTTTGCCCCAGCTTGGGTCAACTTCAATGTTCTCCTGCTTGCAGAAAGCCCGTAGTTCTTCTTCAGTCTTGCCGGTGATGTCAAAGCCAGTATGCTCCTTTATAGCGTCGGTCATGGTCACGCGGCGGAACGGAGCTTTGAAGGAAACTACATTGTCGCCGATCTGCACATCCGTAGTGCCGTTTACGTCAAGACAAATCTTTTCAAGCATGTTTTCCACAAACTTCATCATCCAATTATAGTCCTTATACGCTACGTACACCTCCATACAGGTGAACTCAGGATTATGGGTGCGGTCCATGCCCTCATTACGGAAGTCTTTTGCAAACTCGTATACTCCGTCGAAACCGCCTACGATGAGTCTCTTAAGGTAAAGCTCATTGGCGATACGGAGATAAAGAGGAATGTCAAGGGCATTGTGGTGTGTGATGAAGGGGCGAGCTGCCGCGCCTCCGGGGATTGACTGAAGAATAGGGGTCTCCACCTCCATGATGCCATGGTCGTTGAAATACTGGCGCATGGAGTTGAATATCTTGTTGCGCTTGAGGAATATCTCCTTGATGCCGGGATTTACTACAAGGTCGACATAGCGTTGGCGGTAGCGTTGTTCGGGATCTGTGAATGCATCGTAAGCCTTGCCGTCTTTCATCTTGACCATTGGAAGGGGACGAAGGCTCTTGCTGAGCACTGTTATTTCCTGTGCGTGTACAGAAATTTCCCCTGTCTGGGTGCGGAATACGTAGCCTTTTACGCCGATGAAGTCGCCAATGTCGAGGAGCTTTTTGAATACTACATTATACATGTCTTTGTCTTCGCCGGGGCAGAGGTCGTCGCGGCTTACATATACTTGTATACGGCCCTCAGCATCCTGAAGGCTAACGAATGAAGCTTTGCCCATGATGCGGCGGCTCATGATGCGTCCTGCCACGCATACTTCGCGGCGCTCCGGATCATCATCTTTGAAGTTTTCCTTGATCTCATCGCTGTGACCAGTCACGACATATTCTGCTGCCGGGTAAGGCTCGATTCCGCGGTCGCGGAGAGCCTGCATGCTGTTGCGTCTTACGATTTCCTGTTCGCTCAGTTCTTGATTTGCCATTATATTGAGTTTTCTATTTAGTTATATCTGTATCAACTTGCAAATTTAACGAAAAAAATCCATATTCGCTCAATTTATCGAGCGAATTATGCTTTTTCTTCATCAAATCCTATCATTAGATATAACAATCGCCACTCAAATCCTATTAATGGCAAAGTGTTATAAAATCCTATAAGATTCCTAATTATTCTAAAAATCCTGAGTGCCATGCCTTACCTTAATAGCATATTCTCAATATGATCTTTTTCTGCTTAAAAAAAATCACGCAGAGGTCGCAAAGGAGCAGAGTTTTTTCGACGATTAACTATAAACTATTAACGATCAATTATAGCTTCACGACTCGGTTATAGCAAGCCCGCAGAGAAATCAGCCTGCTTCGCATCGGCTGGAGCACGCAGAGAAAGCTACGCATTTATAAAGCTCAAGATTTTGAGGCTCTGTGAATTAGGACAAACGAATTGTGGATAAATGATTGATTAATCAAGAAGTATCAGGGTGGCTTTGCTATTATCCATATTTTTCATTGTCTGTCCGACAGATGCTCCATATCCCATTATGGTGCCGTCAGCGATGAAAAATCGTTTCCCTTTGTAGTCAAAGTAATCACCGGTTGGATTTCCTTCATCAATTGCTACAGCAGCGGCAAGATGGCTCGGATAATAAACCAATACACATTGTAAATTCAATACGTCGCGCACAATTCTCGATAACAGTATAGAACGATCCTCACAATCACAGTAAGGATAATGCAGAGACTCTTCTGGAAAAAATGCACGATCGCCTCCCCATACTATATCATCATATTCATACTCAAATCCGGTCTGTACCCAGTTTAAAATTTTATTAAGCGCCTGCAATTTATCCAGCCCTTGAATTTTTTCTTTGATTTTTGGATATAACTGCTTTTTTATGTGTTCCGGCATAGGCATATTTGCATACATTGACCATTTTGTCATAAAATTGTCATTTACTATAGAGGCCGGATACGTATCATACAATTTTAGTAAATTGGTATTGGCATTTATGCTTATATCCATATCCGTATTGCGTGTTGAAATATGCTTGGATGCCGGTGAAGATTGTAGAGCTAATAGAGGTTGGTGATTCATCAAAAGAGATAAATTCTGTTCATTGGGAAAAACTTTCTCACTGATACTTAGATCGCCATCTCCACCTCCGAGAAGATAGAATTTCGTGCCATCAAGCATGCAATACCCATTGTCAAAAATCGTGTGGTCAGATGCGAAAAGCATTCGAAGTTGATTTTTCGAGAATGCAAGTCGCATCTTATATCCGGATTGGCAATAGAGGTAGGCTGTAAGAATGACTGATTCGTTAGTCCCTTTGCCACAGACTTCTTCTCCTACTTGTTGGAGCAACAATAGATATGGCCAGTCATCTAATTTTAGGTTGTCTCTTAATTGAAGGCAATCATACAAAAGATTTGTATAATTGTCGCTACTTAATTTATCCCATACGTTGCTGACTTCATTCTCTTCAAGATGTTTCAATCTAAATAAAGGTTCGGTTGGTATTCTGACCGAAACAGGAGTCCCGAAGAAACTGAATTCAAGTTTTTTTAATAGGGATGGTTCCGGTGTGTCATCTAAGGGATTAATAGGGATAGGATCATTCACTATTTCATGTATCGGTTCTATTGGCTGAGGTTGAGGAGTAGGGCGAGGCGCGTCGAATATCTCGTCGTAGGGGACAGGATTTGGCTTAATAGGTAGAGGATCGGTGTTTTCGTCATCTATAATTACAGGTGGAATCTGTTCTTCTTTTGGTTTGACTATAGGTGGAGAAACCTTAATATTATTCCACGGGTCTTTCAATGCTTCTGCATATTCTTTATTAATCTTCTGACGGAAAGACTCAAGATCCTCCTTCGCTGCTTTACGGAAAGCATTCATTTCTTGTTGCAGCTTTGCTCTCTCTTCGTTTATATCAGCATTCATTGACAGTGGCATTGAAATAAATGCCGCTGTCAATGAAATAATATGGATATATTTGTATGACATGATATTTTGCTTTAGAACAAAAATGAAATACCAACTTGCCAGGAAGAACTTTTCATGGATCCTTCGTAGATGTCGCTCATTTCAAGAATCTGATTTTGGTTAATTAACCCAAGATTATATTTTGCTTCCAATTGTATTACACCAAATTGAATACCTCCTCCAAATATAAGTGAGCAATCAAATTGCTTAGGGAACAGCATGTCGTAATCTTCGTTGTAGCCGTAACCAAGACTGTATTTATCATCGTCTGAGAACTCCAACGAATTTTCAAGACCAAGAGTAAATCCCATACCGGCATTTGCAAATATTGATATGTTTTCACTCAAAGGCAATCTAAACTGATACTGTAGAGGTACGTAAAGTGCATGTTCATAATAATGGGGGTTATCATCGATGAAATCAGGAGTTCCAAAGAACATTTGCCAGTAAAGACCGGTTTGAATACCTTGTCCGTATCCGTAATATCCTTGATAAGTTATACCCATCTGTATGCCACTTTCTCTCTTATCCTCAAGATAAAAATTATATTTTTCCGACCTTCCGTGAGCTTTATAGATATAAGCACGATTTATATAGTTGAAGGCAAATCCCCATTCTCTTGCATTATAGTCAATGTCAAATAGATTGTGTCTATATTTATGTCTATTGGGAAGTTTGACATTGACTGCAGATTCTTTCCCTTTCCCTACAGAAAAGTGTTTGCTTGCAGAATATCCACCATGGCTTATGCTGACCATGTGACGGCCATATTCCACTTTATGAGTGATTGGCGTTTGTCCGATAAACACACCATCTACATTAACATCAGCTCCACTTACAGGGGCATTATTCTGATTTGCTGTAAATGATATTGATGTAGATGGAATGACTTTAATTTTTACAAGATCCGGAGTCATGTTGTTGATTTCTACAACAGTTTCATTATCATCTTTACCAACATATCCTTTGACTATATATGTTCCAAATTCCAGATCGCTGACTCTCAGAGTCCCTTTTGATCTGGATATGACAGTCCCATTTTGTGTCAATGCCAGTTCTGCATTTGATGGCTCTGCTTGAAATACAACATCTTTATGCTTCATAAGATTGAAATCAAATGAAGTATTTGTAGGACTTACATCTATTGTCTCGCTTATCTTTTTAGCAATATTTAAATTGTTTGGTTCAATCACGACATTATGTTTGCCAAGTGCTACCTTTGGAATTGTAACCGGAGTCTTTCCCATATTTTGATTGTCAAAAAATAGAGTGGCACCGGTAGGTTTAGAGGTTATAGCTACACTTGCAAAACCATCTGCCCTTAGCTTTGCTTTATATACCTTGTGCAAATCCATTGTGACGTTTGGTATTCGGGTTGTGCCATAGACCGGATGTGCCAAGTCTATGTCAAATGGTCGTTTATCGTAAGGAATATAAAACCATTTAGACAAGACCCCATCCGTAGTGCGCAATTCTTTGTCTTGATGGCTTACTATTTTTCCATTGCTTAGGCTCGTTATGGAAATTTCTTTCATCTCTTCAGGAGTAAGATTCTCAAAAGAAATGATTAAGATAGCATTTACATCATCACCGTCGGTATTGGTTTTCCAATCGTCAATTACATTATCGGTCATATTTCTTGTCCCTATATCTGATCCTGAAGTTGCCTGATTAGACTCGGCAAGCGATTTGAATGTGCCTTCTACGTATTCGATCTTGGCGAAAGCTTGGCAAGAGAATATGATAATCCCCACTATTGCAATGATGTATCGTTTTAATTTTAAAGTATTCATAAGAAAGATGTTATTGTATAGATATAGTGATTATGTTTAGAATTATCCTCCGATATTGAATCTCCTCTTCAAGAAATCAAGATCTATGAAGTCAGGAGTCCATGTCCTGATATGAATTTGTGATCCTTTGGGCTTAAGGTCTATCTGAAGAGTGAGATATCCTTTATCGCTATAACTATTGGAGTTATACTGCTGTTTTATTTCTATCCACATGATCTCATTGTCGGTATATCCATTTGATGCCACCTTTGAAATAACTGCGTCTTCAAAAGTCAGTTGTATATACTTCTTATATGATTTTGAACGCTTGTCAAAGAAATCGTTCTTTAACTGATTTATGTATTGATCTTTGTTAAATTGTCTGTAGACTACATTGTTCTGGCGTTTATCATATCCTAAAGTTTTTGCATCAAAGAACTTTTTGGAACTTGTGTCGGGAGTAATCTTTCCGGTAATGATAATGGCGTTGTCTGAGAAAATTTTTTCAATATAATCAAGTCTTTTTAAGGCGAAAGCAGTTTGATAATCTTCCATGAAGGTCAGCAGGGAATAGCGAGATTCCATATTCCATTGAGCTTGCCTAAATATGTCATCTTCAGCCCTTTTTGTCAATGCGTATGCGATTGAACTAATCAATGAAGAGTCTTTGTCGAATCTAAATACAAGTGTCTCATTGGATATATGTCCAGCTGTCTTAATAGAAATAGGTATTCCTTTTCCGATGGTAAATAAGTTGGACTTTTCAACCGAATAGTCTATGTCTTTTTTTACAACTTTCACATCTCCCGTAGATGTCATAAGAGAGAAAATCGACCACCCTTCATCAGTAAAGAGACCTTTGATCTCGTCGTATTTCCGAGTCCTGAGGGCTTTTTCCACTTGTTGCATTATTGCAAAAAGAGTGACATCATTTACTTCAGGACGGTCGATTTGTTTCCTTTCTGTGCCTAATATAGGTTGTGTCTCGGGATTTTCTGCTGATGCTGCTGAAGCAAGATTTTGTTTGTGATGTTTTGCGGCAGCCATTATGTCATCATTCCGGGCAGGACCATTAGCCTTTATTGTTTCTGCCTTTATTTTAATAGGCAATTTTACATTGTCTTTATTCCCGAAATTGGCTCTTTTCCCTGCTTCATAAACTGACTTTAGTTCCGGATCGTATAATTTGCCCTCTTCAGGATAATCATACAAAATTTTTATGGTAAGTTCCCTAAAGTTAGAAAGATCAGGAAATGCAAGAGTAGCTTTACCATTTTTTCCATGGACGGGTTTAACCTCCTTTTGCCCATTGAAATAGCTTAAGTCAAGTGCGGACACCGGCTTATCTGCATATTTGAGATCAATGTTGACGGAATAGTGATCATAATCAAAATCATCGTAGACGATGGCATTGTCAGAAATACTAATCTCAATATTATCCAAAATCATAGGAATATGTTTTGTCAACCAAGCTTTTGCGTTTCTGTCTTTGCCTTCAATGTTCATGGTTATATTGTCTCCGAAAGCTGATAACATATTTAACGCCCATGTATAATATTTCAATGCGCCGGCGATATTGAGCTTTCCTTCTTGCTCTTGAGCTAATTCGATAAGGTCTTTAATATTTTCAATTCTTTGACGCTCTGCTTCAGCCAAATCATTGTTTGATATATAAGACATCGCATGCCATCCCTTATTGTCTTGGTAAATAAGGGTATTTAGGTTCTCTACTGTCATTATTGATGACGCTCGGATTTCTGACTCTGATTTGTAATCGTATCCTTCGGTGCTCTCCCTTTCAGTTTCTTTCCTATCTAAAGAAAACGTTGTTCTCAATTGCATAAGAAGATTTTCAAGAGATGCATTCCTTGCATCATTTTCATTATCGGCAGATGCTTCACCAATCTTATATAAAGATGAAGATTCTCGGATTTTTGCCATAGCATCTGCCGGTGTTTGGGCTTTCGTCAATAGAGGAAATAATGAGAGTATCAAAAATAGTCCCAAAGATATGTAGATCTTAAGAGTAGTTGACATAAATTGTATAGATAAGCAAGTTTTGATATTTGTTTCAACCTATTTGTATCAAGGTGAAGAGTGATAATCAAATTGAATCCATTCTTTTATTGGACATAGCATTGATTCTGAGTGTCATTCAGAACCTACAGCCTTTTTTATCTTGCCTCCCAGTTCAATTTCATCAGACAGATCTTTTGCAAGTTTGCGTAGTTTTGCTTTGGTATTGTCTCCATCTATGATGAAAAAGCCTCTCATATTGTAGGTTCCATTGGAGTTTTTCTTATAGATGATAAATGATCTTTTTACATCTCCGTTGAATTGGGCAAGAGCCTTTACTACGTTGTCTTCTAATGTAATGTCTACTTCTCCAGAATGAGATGATTGCTCGAGCTTTAAATATGCTTCATTTTCCTGGGCATATACGCTCTGTGCCATATTCATAAGGCTTTTTTCTCCATTCCTTAAATTTGGAGCATTGTTGATTTCATAGGTTCTTGCTTCTCCTACACCCCCATAATCTGCAGTCTGAAGGAGATAACGTTCGTAAGCTTTTTCCAAAGTTCCGACCCCATTGAATTGCCACTTCTCTTTGTTAAGTTTCTTCGCAGCCTGTTTGGCTTCTTTTTCTGCTTCTTTTGCAAAAGACTGCCTCTCTTTTGCTGAATATTCCTGTGCATTTGAGCTTAAGGAACCCATCAGAGCAACACATAATGCGAGAATTGTGAAAATACGATTCATGTCTCAATCGATTTAAGCGGCACATGATTCCTTTAAATGCCAGTTGATACAAAAAAAGCGTAGGAATCTTTATCTGTTGCTGTCCTACACTTCGAGGCTTCTCGCATTGCCCATCAATAGTCGGACAGCAACGCAGAAGCCCACGCTAATATATGTATACATACCTTCGCCAAAATCCCTAACAAGAGATTGAGTCGAAGACAATGTATGACATACCACGGGCATCTACCGTTGCTTAATCCCTGACTATTGACTGAAATTTTGCGAGAATTTCGAAGTGTCAAGAACAAGCGCGGATAAACGCTTTTATTAGAAGTAATTATCGATATGCTATAAGCATATCGCTACAGAATCCCGCCCACGAATCCCCTAACCGGGGCTTCCGCATCATGGTCTGTAGACGCAAAATTAAGTAAAATATATGTTATGAACAAATATTTAGAATAATTTTTTGATATTTTCAAAAATCAAAATTTACAATAAGAGGAGCTATAACGAATTTGATGAGTCGTCTCTTTCGTCCATACCCGACAGTCGGGTAAATCTTCGATTAGTTGCCGAATTTGAGGTTGCGCCAGGAATTGGTGAGCTGGGGTGTGGTCGCTACTGTTGGGGTCTGGGGCTTTTTGTTGACTGTTACTGAGGTCTTCTTCACATTGTCGATGACGTAGTCGCTCAGTTCTCCGAAGGTGACTTGTCCGGAGGTTTCTTGCAGTTTCTTTAGGATCCAATAAGTGAAAAGCCCATGACCTTTTTCTTCGTAAGGGAATGCCGTTTCATTGCCTTCAGTTGCAGCAAGCACGATCATGTTGCCGACAGGATCAGCTTTTTTCGGTTTCAATGCAACCCCCATTGATTGAGGGATGAGCATACCCTCGCCATGATTGGTGCCGCTGAAACAAGCATCGACCATGACAGTCACATTCTTGGCTCCCATATTGCCTAAATCGGCATATATCTTTTCAAGTGGCATGCAAATGGATACTTGTCTCGGATCAATATCGACTGGGAGAATGTATGATTTTTTCCCTTCATCATCTGGTAGCCCATGGCCAACATAATAAAATATGATATTGAAATCACTTCCATTATAAGCATCCCCGACGTCTTGGAGCATTGAGATTGCAGAAGCCATTTGTCCGTAAGTAGCATTGATGAAAGTTGCAACATTGATTTCCGGAATGCCTAGCGTACGCGTCAGATACTGAGCCATGATGCGGCCGTCGTTTTCTGCATGGTCCACTTTCGAGGCATGGTCGTAGTTGCCGTTTGCAATCACAACAGCAAATGTGGGAATATCAGATGCTTTCCCCACAGGAATGTTTATGTCAGTGTCGGGAGTTGTGCCTGCAGATATTTTGACTTTTGTAGTCTGAAATCCTTTGTTTTGATTAGTAGAACCGGAATTTGCGGAGTTCATTGCCAAATTGTCACCCTCGTCTAAACGACGGCTTAGCTGTGCTACGTCGACAGGCTTGAAGTTATAATCTACATCCACTTGTGCGTAAGTGGCATCCATATCGCTGTCATATTTATACTTGCCGATGCTGACTGATTTCAGCACCACGTCATCGCCGTTTGGCATGAAAGAAGCAATGGCGGCAGATTTCCATTTGTCCCATTCTTGCTTAAAACCTGGAGCCTCGTCAAGCGGAACCGGCAGGAGAAAATCACCGAAATCGGTAGTGCTGATTAAGAACGTCTCATTATCAGCATCGTATGGTCTTATCTCAAGATTCTGAGAAGCGAATTGCTCAGCAATTCCGGCACAATATTTGTCGACAAGTGCTTCGTATTTCTTTCGATATTCCGCACGAACAGCTTCTACATTCTTGGAGTTGGCTGAGAAAATACTGTCTGCCATTGCATTGATTTTGGCAGTCCTTGTTGTCTCGTTGACACGTTCTTTCCATTTGGCAGTGGGCTCGAATTCGCCTTTGATTTGCCATTTGCTTACTTCCTCCTCTATGAAGTTTCGTATTTCTTCATCAGAAGGAATATTTATGTTTTGAGCTGCAAGATAGTCATTCCAATCCCCTAAGTTGGCTGCAATATAATTATTGAGGGTTGGGGTTTCATCAAGACGTTTGCGGGCTTCTGCCTGTCTGCGCATCTCTTCCTCCTGCTTGCGGTTTTGCTCAGCGAGAAGTTTCTCCTGCTCTGCCTCTGCTTGCTGTTTTTGCTCAGCGAGGCGTTTGTTTTCTTCTTCCAATCGTTTTTGGGCAGCAAGAATCTTTGCCTCTTCCTCTTTTTGCTTTTGCTCGGCAAGAAGTCTCTTCTGCTCTTCTTCTTTTTGTTTTTGTTCGGCAAGAAGTCTCTTTTGCTCTTCCTCTTCTTTTTGTTTTTGCTCAGCAAGAAGCTTTTGCTTTTTATCTTTTTCCTCTTGTTTATTATTGTTGGCAGAGTTGTCTGCGAGTGTAGTTTCTTTTAGGCTGCCGAATTTTGGCCTGTCTGATATAGCCGCCAATGCGCTTTTCTTATCTTTGTATTCGGGTTGAACGATAGCTCTGCCTCGTTTATCGACAATGCCAAATTTGTTTCCGGTTTTTATAGTGGCATACCCTGACTTTTCGAATTTCTCGATTTTATCATAGATAACAGGAAGCACTACATTACCAAGCGTGTCGACAAGACCGTATTTTTTTTCGTACTTGACGATGGCCAACCCATTGGGCTGGAAAACATCAATATCGTCGAATATGTCTTTCATCACCCAAACGTTTGGTCTGTTGTCTATAAGTCCCCATTTTGATTTCATCTTAATAGCGGTCACTCCGAATTGACCAAAAGGACGGGCACCTTTTAGACCAACCTCGATAAAATATTCTCCCTTAGTGTTGATAAAACCGTAATGATTGTTATAGGATACAAGGGCAAGTCCATTGGGAGCAAAAGGGGAGACTTCGTCATAAATAGGGTCGGTTATACGCTGCCCATCTGCGTTGATAAACCCATATTTCTTACGTTCAATTCTGTTATGATCAAAAGAGGTCTCAGAATAAATTTCAGGTAGTTTATCAGCAATACACAAAGGTATACTGAATAAGATCGATATGGCAAGTAAAATATATCTCAAAG
>CAMWQY010000060.1 GCA_947176355.1 uncultured Porphyromonadaceae bacterium | reverse complement strand
CCCGTAATTTCGAAACTTTGACCTTCGAGACCTTTCTTAACTCTATCAAACCATTCATCTACCTCTCCAATTGTGTAGGTATTGGCAAGAGAAAGCATAGGGCGTTCGTGGACAATGTGTTCGAATCCTTTTGTCAAGTCAGATCCAACTCGTTGAGTAGGAGAAAGAGGGTCAAAGAGCTCCGGATGCTCTTTTTCGAGAGCTTCAAGTTCCTTCATCAGCATATCAAACTCCTTGTCGCTGATTTCAGGAGAGTTAAGCACATAATAATTATGATTATGCTTGTTGAGCTGATTTCGAAGCTCCAAGATTCTTTCTTCCGCATTCATATCGGTTTAAATTTAAGTGTTAAGGGATGTAATCGTATGAGATGTCCCAAAGGAATAAGGCTTCTCCAGGCATAGACTGTCCGGCGGAGCATCTGTCTTTTCTGTCTATCACATTTTGAAATTGATCCAAGGTCATTTTTCCTCTTCCTACATCTACGAGAGTGCCTACAATTGCACGGACCATATTACGAAGGAATCTATCAGCACTGATAGTGAAAACAGCCATTGTTCCCTCCATATTCCATTCGGCTCTCGACACCTTGCAAATATTGGTCTTTGCGTCGCTGTGGAGCTTGGCAAATGATGTGAAATCTTCAGTCGTCAGAAGAAGTCCGGCAGCCTCATTCATCAAGTCCAAGTCGAGACCATTTGGACAATGCCAAGTAAGAGGATAAAAAAACGGTGTCTTTTCAAACGCGACGAAATACTTGTAAGTCCGTTCTGTGGCATCAAATCGGGCATGAGCATCATCAGCAACTTTAAAAATATCATGGATAGAGATGTCTCTGCCGACAAGTCGATTGAGTGAAACAAGAAGTCTTCCCTTGTCAGGAATGACACCGTCATAATCAAAATGGGCATACATTGTGCGGGCGTTTACTCCGGTATCAGTCCTTCCTGCTCCAACAATTGATATTGGTACACGAAGGACAGTGGAAAAAGCCTTTTCTACTTCTTCCTGAACGCTGACAGCATTCGGCTGTATCTGCCAACCGTGAAATGGAGCACCACGGTAGCCCAATTTGATAAAATAACGACTCATCAGTATCTCTCGAGGTAGGTGATTCCGTAGAGTCCGGACTTATAGATATTAAGGAACTGACGACCCTCTTCGGCGGTAATCTTGCCGGCTTTCATTGACTTAGATACCCAGGTCTCAAGATTGCGGACAAGTTTTTTGGGATTATATTCCACATAATCAAGAACATCTGCTACAGGTTCACCATCTATGACCTGTTCGATCTCATATCCGTCCTTATCGCAAGTGATATGCACTGCTGCTGTGTCGCCAAACAAATTGTGCAAATCGCCAAGAATCTCCTGATATGCACCGACGAGGAAGACGCCAATGTAATATGGTTCTCCCGGTTTCAACTGATGTACGGGTAAAGAATGGCTTACCCCCTGAGGAGCTACAAATCGATTGATCTTTCCATCCGAATCGCAAGTCACGTCTTGGATAGTACATTCGTGAGATGGTTTTTCATCAAGCCTGCTGATTGGCATTGTAGGGAACATCTGGTCGATAGCCCAGGTGTCCGGTAGAGATTGGAATAAAGAGAAATTGCAGAAATATTTTTCAGGAAGCATACGAGCTACCTTGCGAAGTTCTTCAGGTGGATGCTTCATACTCTTGGTGATATCGTGCACATCGCGTGCCACGCTCCAGAATAATTTCTCAATGCGGGCTCTCGTAGTAAGATTAAGCAATCCAAGACTGAACAATTCAAGAGCTTCTTCCCTTATCTGAAGGGCATCATGCCAATCTTCGAATACGCGGGAAGAATCTATCTTATCCCAAATATTATAGAGTTCTTTTGTGAGTTCGTGAGCATCTTCCGGAAGTTCATCATTGTCATTCCAAATAGGAAGTTGAGTAGTCTCAAGGGTCTCTATGATCAAAACTGAATGATGAGCCGTCATTGAGCGCCCTGATTCAGTGATGATATTCGGATGACGGAGATTATTCTTTCGGCATACGTCTACAAGAGCAGACACAGCATCATTAGCATACTCTTGGATAGAATAGTTCATAGAGTTCTCTCCGGATGAAGAGCGAGTGCCGTCATAGTCAACTCCCAAACCGCCACCTATGTCAACGAAATCGATTTCAAAGCCTGATTTAGAAAGCTGGACGTAGAATTGCATAGCCTCTCTCAGTGCGTTCTTGATACGTCGGATTTTAGTGATCTGACTTCCGATGTGAAAATGAATGAGCTTGAGACATTCCTTCATCTTGTTCTTATCAAGGAATTCGAGGGCATCGAGAAGTTCACTGGAATTAAGACCAAATTTGCTGACATCGCCACCGGATTCTTCCCATTTTCCGCTTCCGGCAGATGTTAGCTTGATACGAATACCAATATTGGGCTCCACTTTCAGACGCTTAGCTACTTTCATGATGAGTTTCAACTCATTGAGTTTTTCTACCACAAGATATATTCTGCGTCCCATCTTCTGAGCAAGAAGAGCAAGCTCCACATAATCTTCATCCTTATAGCCATTGCAGACCACGAGAGAATTCTCATGCGTATTGACTGCGAGGACAGCATGCAATTCAGGTTTTGAACCGGCCTCCAGACCGATGTTGTATTTATTGCCATGGCTTACAATTTCTTCTACAACCTGACGCATTTGATTGACCTTGATAGGATATACAAGATAGCTTTGCCCCTCAAACTTATATTCTTGGCTTGCAGTCTTGAAGCAACTTGTAATTTTTCGGATTCTGTCGTCAAGTATATCCGGAAATCTCAGTAGCATCGGAGCTGAAATGTCCCGAAGTTTCAATTCATCAAGCACTTGGCGGATATCTACCGGAGCATATCCGGCTTTAGGAGTCACTTGCACGTGTCCTTTATCATTGATGCTGAAATAGCTAAGCCCCCATCCTTGTATGTTATAGAGTTCACTTGAGTCCTCTATTCTCCACTTCCTCATTTTCTTTGTTGTTTATAGTTTAAGGGTTTATTCGTTTAAGAGTTTAGTTGTTTAAATTATTCAGCTCTGAGGACGCGCAAGAATCTCGAAGAGCTGAGCATATATCTCGGTTCGCTTACGCGCTATATTGAACTTATCTATATATTGACGCGTACGGAGCGAACCTTCCACATATAATTTCATGCCTTTCCTTATGTATCGCTCAGCATATCTAGCCTGCTCCCCCGTCATAACAATATTGTGCCATTCCGTCACTTCGGTGTTACCCAGAAGTTCATTAGTGGCAAGAGAAAAATAAGCTACCGGAAAATCTTTCTCAGGATATCTTACGTCGGGATCTCCACCGACATTACCGATAAGAATCGCTTTATTCACACTCATGGCAACTCAAAATTTGTGAGCTTTCAGATATAATCCGGTTCGCTCGTGAAGACCAAAAAGAAGATTCATTATGTGTACAGCATCTCCGGCACCCCCTCTCATGCGGCAATCTGCAATAATTGTTATTGTCAGACGGTCAGCAGTCTGTTTCTGTAAAGTGACAAGGGTCTTCTGCGTACCTTCCACTTCGTAGCCAGGCACAGAATTTGACAACATAAAAGTAAAATTATGATCATCATAACAATCATCAAAAATCTTGAAGACCTCATTGATATCAAGAGAACAAGGAATATCTATTGACACTTTTAATCCTCTATCCGTGACTTCTTCATCAAGATGCCGGAGTATGATGTTGCCATTGAATGAATTCTGCGTCTTATTGAGTACATAAAGAATTTCTTGACGCACCATATTCATCTTCTCTTCCGTGTCGATATCTTTAGGGCATGCATAATCAACGTAGATGTCTCCTTTGAGCAATAGATGACGTGCAAGTGGATACAATCCGATGATAGCAGCGGCTGCCACTGACCTCGGAACCACTGCTCTTCGGCATCCACGCACGAGTTGTTTGCGATTAGTCTCCGGCAGACCGTATGCCATGTCGAGAGCATCAAAATCAAGAGAAGGGCAATGCGACATATCTATGATGCGAAGATCAGGCCATCTGTCAGTATTCATCCTGAATCTGTCTGCTACGTCGGAATGAGCATCTATGAATATTACATCAAGATTCTTAGGATTGATGTCGGGAGAAAAATCAAGATCGCACTCGCCTGCCAATCCATGATGGACTGATGCAACCTTGCGTCCTACTTTACCCGGTGCAAAAGCACTTACGATCTCCACATCAGGATGATTGATGAGAATTCGTATCAATTCTCCTGCCATTGCCGTGTCGGCACCTGCAATTCCAACTCTAATCATTGCCCTTTGATTTTACAGGTAATATTAATGAAAGCACTTCAGTAGCCTTGTCGTGAGACACGCCCTCTCTGAGAACAATAAAGACAGTGTTAGCACCAGCTATCGTACCGGCTATTTCAGGAGCATTCAGCATATCGATATCGTATGCAATTCCGGAAGCATAGCCATTACGGGTGAGCATCACCCCTATATTGCTCGAGAATTCAAGAGAAATGAATCCATTGCCGGCATGGCGGGAGAATTCTGCTGTCCTTCTTCCGGAATTGTTCAGTTTGGAAGTCAGGGCATCGGGCAGCATATAAGCATACGATCCGTGGTCAAGGGGCACTTTAGTCGTCTTGAGCATCTTAAGATCGCGTGACAAAGTAGCTTGGGTGACGAAAATACCCTTGTCTGCGAGCATCTTCAGAAGTTCTTCCTGGCTACCTACATTATTGTTCTTAATGATCTCAATGAGATGTTCGATGCGGTCGTTTTTTCGGCTCATGTCTTACGGCATTATATAGCACAATCGTGCCGTTTATCTATTTCTTTTTTTATCTCTTCAGCTTTCTCGTAATCCTCATTCTTTACAGCCTTCTCCATCATTCGCTTTAAGCTTTCAAGGCTCACATCAGCGTAGGGATCTGCAACGGGATTTTTCACCCGCTCAATGGCAGACTTTACCGGAATAGATTGGCGAGATGCTGCATGAAGTTGTCGGGATGCTAACGCGTCTCTTTCTATGCCACACTTGTCAAGAAGCTCTTTAGACGTAAAAATAGGAGCTTCCGCACGCATCGCAAGAGCTATAGCATCGCTCGATCTGGCATCAAGAACCCTGACTGAGCGTCCTTTTTTGAAAGTTACGTCAGCAGTAAAGATACCATTCGCAAGTTGTTTTATCACTACGGATTCTATTTCTATTCCGAAAGCATTAATGATTTCGGAAGTAAACTCGTGAGTAAGTGGACGAGGAGTCTTAATCTTTTGAAGTAGACACTCTATAGATTGGGCTTCATTATAGCCGATGATAATCGGAAGACGGCGTCTTCCGCCCTCTTCTTCAAGAATCATAGCATACATACCATTCTCAATCTGGTTGTAAGTGATTCCTACTACATTAAGCCTAACCAATTCATTTTCCATTTTCTGAATAAATTAGATTTTCATATCAAGGTTTTGATATCATTCCTGATCCGAGACAAATCTTTCTATCGGGGGTGTATATGATTGAATACTGGCCTGGAGCAATTCCTTGCACATCTCGTTCGGACTCGATGATGTATCTGCCATCTTCGATATGCCGTAGGATTCCGTCAAAAAACTCCGGGGTATGTCGCGTCTTAAATGATATATTGAGCGATCCGTCATTATTTTTTCCAAATAATTCAGATTCAAATGGATCAACAGTAATCCAATGCATTTCGTCCATATAAATTTCCTTACCGTATTGGAGTTTTGTGTCATATCCATGGCTGACATAGATGACATTGTCGCGGATATTTTTTCTTACTACAAACCATGGACCACCACCAAGACCAAGGCCTTTGCGTTGGCCGATGGTATAAAACCAATATCCTTTATGTTCTCCAATTTTACGCCCTGTCTCTATCTCAATGACTGGTCCCTTCTTAGAGCCCAACTGACGCTCAAGGAAATCACTATAATCGATCTTCCCCAGGAAGCAGATGCCTTGGCTGTCTTTTCTCGTTGCATTAGGAAGTTGGGCTTTCAATGCCGCTTCCCTCACTTCTTCCTTGGTCATGTCTCCAAGTGGAAAAAGAATATGCGACAGTTGAGAGTAGCTTATTTGAGCAAGGAAATCAGTCTGATCTTTGACCGGATCGGGAGCTGTAGCAAGCCAGTATTTTCCATCTTTTTCTATGACTTTGGCATAATGTCCGGTAGCAGTCTTATCAAATTCATGTCCCCATCGCTCTTCAAAAAAGCCAAACTTGATGATTTTATTACACATCATGTCGGGATGAGGAGTCAATCCTTGCTTGACGGTCTGAAGCGCATATTGCATGACATATTCCCAATATTCTTCATGAAGAGATACAACCTTGAAGGGAAGATTATATTTCTTGGCAATCAGAGTGCACATTTCTATGTCTTCCTCAGCGGTGCATTGTCCTTCCCCATTGTCCATGCCGATACGAATGTAGAAAAGGTGCAACTCGTGGCCTTCCTTATAAAGGTGGTCTACTGTCACGGCACTATCAACTCCCCCGGATATTAAAACAGCTATTTTCATCACACTTCCTCAAGTTCCTCCTCGCTGTGATCTGACGAATGCAGAAGATGGAGCGAAAGAAAATAATCAACAGAGATCTTGCCGGGACCGACAAGAATAAGAAAGAAATAAATACCCAGAAACATAATTGGCAGATACCCGGGTTGCTCCCAACTTAACTGGTAGGAAGCATTAGTGGCTACATCATGGAGAAGATGATATTCAGCCAGAATCATGGCGACAAAAGGCGGAAGGATCATGATCCTCGTCAAAAAACCAGCCATAATAAAAATGCTACACCCTATTTCTATGCAAATCATAGTCCACAAAGATGTCTCTGAGGTCATCCCCATGACCGCCGGAAACGTATCCGAAAGCATTGAAGCATATTCAATCTGACGAATACCAAATTGCATGAGCATGATCCCCACAAAAAGTCGGAGAAAGAGTCGTCCGAGGTGAGTATAGCTGTAGCCGGATGTGGTCACATATATTTTTTTTGGTAGTCCGAGAACCTTCTTTCTATTCATTATTATATAAATTTGTCAGATTTATGTGACAATAATTATTGAATCAAAGACAATGCTACATTCATGGCATTGACAGCACCAATATGTTTGTTGACAATCTTTCCGTTTGTGTCAATCACATATATTTCCGGTACTTCACGAATATCTATAATCTCAGATACTGAATCAGAAGCACCTACCGACCAATTCTTCGGAAAATCTGACACCTTCTTTTCCCAACCATCTTCCGGATCAGGGATAATGAATAGGACATTGATTTTTCCATCAGTCACCGCTTTGCTGAAAGACACATTAGATTGCATCCTAAGTTTTCCCATCCGGCATTCATCACATTCCGGATCGCCAAAGATGATAATGGTTGGTGTCGCCATTGGAAAATATTGAGCCTTGTCTCCGTTTGGACGTACGAATTCAAAAGTAGTCGGTTTGTTGCCAACCAATGAATTTTCAAGTTGCTTCAGTTGGCTTTCATATCGGGCCCTTTTCGTATTTGGAAATTTCTTACTTGCAAGAGCCGATTTTAGTATCCTTGCATAGAGCTCATCAATCCAGACTTCTGCACGCGGACCATAGATAATCTCCTCTGCAGATTTAGTCATCTGATATAGAAGAATGGGATTCTTCTGAAGATTTTTCATAAGCTTATCCACGGCTGAAGTCACCTTGTCCTTGTTGGCATACTGACAAGATGTAGCATAGATTTTAAATGCATGGTTTAATTTATTTTGGTCTACAGCATCTTTTGCTTTCAAATCAAAACCATTCCAAAAATTCTCAACGAGCCAATCGCATTTGTCGGTGAATGATGACAATTCTTCCGGGGCAATAGGATATTCAAAAAGAGGGTCCACATACATGACACCGCTCTCGATAAGTTCGGTAGAGTCATTGACCAACTGTGCCGATGAAATGGACGTGCATCCCAAAAGCACACTTGCAAAAGCCAAAGTTCTTAATTTATTATTCATTCGTTTTCTTTAATCTTTTTAATGAGGGAGTCAACAGGTCGCTTGACAATAGCTCTAAGTTTCCATCCACGCCTTTGCATTTCGTTTTCAATTGTCGGCTTAAGAAATTCAGCCACTGATCCAATGAATCCAATTCCCTCTGACTTCAATTCCGTATCAGAGTATGATTGAAATTCCCTATCAAAAAATCTTTTCGTCTGGGACTCAACTAATGACTGAATGTATGCATTGGAGATATTGTCTACTATAAAAGGCATGAAGCTTGATATCCATCTGTTTGGAGAAGGACGACGATAAAGATGATCTACCACTTCGCTTACAGATAGGGAATAACGCTTATCAAATTCGTCGATAATGTCTTGAGGAGCAATTTTCTTAAATACATCAGCGAGCAACCGACGGCAGTAGGCAACTCCTCCCCCCTCGTCGTCAAGAAGATATCCAAGAGAAGCGGATTTGCGGTCGATTTTTTCACCGTCGTAATGGCATGAATTGCTCCCGGTGCCCATAATACATGCTATGCCGGGGGTACTTCCGAGTAAAGCCATGGCAGACCCGGCCATATCACTGTCTGCCTTGATATCTCGACATGAAAACATTTCTGACAGAATGGCTTCCATCTTACCTGCGATAATTGGAGAACCAATTCCTGCTCCAAAAAATCTGATTTTATCGAAAGAATCTCCAAGAGAGGCCCTTACCAAGCGAAGTTCCTCCTCGATCATATCTGCATCATTATGCAAGGGGCTTATTCCTACGCCCGTATAGTATTCTTCTTCTCCGGCAGAAGAGCCGAGTGTGAGTTTTACCCAGTCTGTCTTGGTTGCGCCTGCGTCGGCTATTAGTATTTTCATTATATTAACTTGGTAAGTGAAGCATTCAAATAAACAATTGTGCTTATTATCCTACAAAGTTAATGATAATTCATTAAATATACAAATATTAAAAATTGAATTAGTCTATTTTTTTGCGATTAAGATATAAATTTTACATTTTTTATGAAAATGCTTCAAATCCCAAGTCGCATAATTGGGCGATGATTGAGCTTTTTAAATTTTTTATTGCCCTCTTTTATCATAGTCATGCCGTTTTCGTCGAGATAAGTCTGGCAGAATATCTCCCAAATGTATTCAATAGCCGAATCTGATGGATGAACAAGGTCTGTGGAGTAAAATCTATAGTCTCGAAGGTCGTCGCACAACAGTTCGTAAGCCGGGAAATATAAGGCATTAACAATTTTCGTCCGTATTTGTTCTACGGCAAGTTGAAGTGTACATTTAGATAGTGTGTTTCCTTCAAAACCATCTTTAAGATGCCTTACGGGACTCACTGTAAACACTATGGAAAGATGCGGATATTTTTGATGTAACCGCTTGCATAAATCTATCCACAAAGTAGATATTTCTTCTACAGATACCCTTCTGCGACTAAACATTGATGAGGGCATTTTATGGCAGTTGGCTACTATATATTCTTCCTCTTTATTCATATTTTGTAAGGAATAGCACCATGCAGTCCCAAATGTCACTATAAGCATTTGGGATTTTTCAAGACTTGCCAATAGTTTTGTGCGACTTTCAATAATATTTTTGATGCATTCATCTCTTGATGTGGCAGAGAAATGGGAATCAAACAACCATGAATGCACAATTCCATTAGTCTCAAACAAAGAAGATTCAATATCAACGGAATCATTATCTCCAAACACCATCATTTCTAAAACCTTAGCTATCGACATGGGGTTGTAGAGAGTTCCAAGTCCATTATATGCATTCCATAGACATTCACGCATCTTTCCGGCGATATTGTCGGCAAAACAGGATCCGACGAGCACAATAGGTCTCGTCGGATCAAGATGAAGCCCAGAGGGCTCCGCTTTGTATTCGGTTCTGAATTTCACGTATTTTTAGGGGAGTTATTTAATTCTAAACCAATATCCGGCTGTCACGGCTATGCTTAGTTGGTTTGACAATGAAAAAGTGTCTTGACGTCCGGACGGCATGACATTGCCGATTCCATAATAGAGACGAGCTTCCACAGCCAATGAGTTTTTACGATTCAAGCTAAATTCGCCTCCTAATCCTGCTACAATTCCGAAGTCAACTTTTTGGCTCACATCCATAGTGAGCTGTTCGTCTCTTCTGTTCTTGTCATGAAAGCCGGGAAGATCCTGAGTATTATGGTAATCAAAATTACTCTTGATATGGTCTCCAAGGAAATAAGCTATTTCCGGACCGGCGTTTATAAAGAATTTACCTCTACGGCCGAAATATATATGCGACATTATCGGCACTTCAATGTAATCAAGGATCCTCTGATATTTATACGGAAGATCTTCGAATTTCTCTGCCCAACCGCGTTGTACAAGATTGACCTCGGCTATGAGTGCAAAATGATTCTCTTCGGTATATCGGAAGGATACTCCTCCTGTATATCCCATTCCAAATTTACTGGTGATAGAGGGTTTGAAAGTCACTGTAGAAAATGTGCAACCTCCCCTCACACCAATGTCAATGCGAGAGTCAAAATGGGTCTGTGCCATTCCGGAGATCGCAGATATTACAATTGTTATTATCAAAAAAGTAAGTCTTTTCATCACTTCATCTTCTGATTAGAATCTTCTCTATGTCTCCAAATGGAGAATAGCGAATCATATAGGCTGAAGGATTGAAAAATCCTCCCCAATTGCCTACTCGCTCAAGATTTATTGGGGTCTGGATTTCTTTTCCGTCAGGAACAGATGCATTGAAATCACCGTCATTTGACGCTATTCCGGGTATGAAATAATTGGAAATGTCATATCCGGCTACAGCGTATGTGGGGAATGATCGGATCGGACTGTGTCCGTAAGCAGAAGAATAAGTGGCTATGAACTCCTTTCCAAGACCACCTGTGTGGTCAAAGAAGAATCTTGATGGGAAATATACGTCATCCTTGTGGAAACGCTCCTTCATGCCTTCTGCTACCGTGATCCAGTTAGGTCGACCCATCACCTTAATCTCGACAAAAGGATTGTTTTCCTTCAAGTATTCTATCGCTGTCAGCATAGTCTGAATATCGTCTTTTGAAGTGGGATATCCATAGAAAAGATATCGTTCATCTTCTTCAAGCTTCATCTCTGCAAGGTCATCCAATTTTCGGCTGATCACTGAAGATTGATCACGTCTGCCCTTGATTGACTCAGCAAAAGCATCTTCTTTATCCTCTTTCCCTACCATAACA